>JADZBR010000346.1 GCA_020852035.1 Caulobacteraceae bacterium | reverse complement strand
GGCCGCCGCCTTCGCCGAAGGCCAGACGGCCATGCGCGGCATCGGCGAGATGCGCGTGAAGGAGAGCGACCGCATCGCCCTGATGTCGGCTGGCCTTTCCGCCTGCGGCGTCGGTGTCGAGGAGGAGCCGGAGGCGCTCACCGTCGTCGGATCGGCGCGCGGCAACCATCCGGTCAACGGCAAGGCGCGGGTCATCACCCACGGCGACCACCGCATCGCCATGTCGCACCTGATCCTGGGCCTGGCCTCCGACCAGCCGGTGGAGGTCGACGAGCCCGACATGATCGCCACCAGCTTCCCGGGCTTCGTCGAGCTGATGCGGGGGCTGGGCGCGGAGATCGAGACGGCTTGATGGATTGTCGCTTATGAGCGACAATAGGCTACTTCTCGAAGAGACCGCGGTCTATTCGACTTGGCTCCACGCGTTGCGTGATCAGCGAGCGCGAGCCCGCATCGTCGTTCGGGTCAAACGCTTGACCAGCGGACACTGGGGCGACGCCAAGTCGGTAGGCGGTGGGGTCATCGAGTTGCGGATCGACTACGGCCCTGGCTATCGCCGTGTACCTGACGCGGCGCGGCGGGCGGCTGGTGCTTCTGCTCTGCGGCGGCGACAAATCCAGCCAGGACCGGGATATCGCCCGCGCGCAGACCATGGTGAAGGAGTTGGACGCTTGACCCTCGAAACCCGGCCGTTCGACGCCGCCGAATATCTCGACACCGCCGAGGCTGTACAGGAGTACCTGATCGCCGCCTTCGAGACGGACGACCCGGCATTCATCGCCGACGCGCTGGGGGTGGTCGGTCGCGCGAAAGGCATGGCCGCTCTGGCCCAGGAGGTAGGGGTGGCGCGGACGTCGCTCTATCGGACGCTGAGTTCGGAGGGCCGTCCCGAGTTTCTTACTGTATTGAAGGTGCTCAAGGCCCTGGGTCTCAAGCTGGTGCCCACCCCGGTCGACTCCGCGGCGTGAGCGGCTTCATCATCGCCGTCGACGGGCCGGCTGCTTCCGGCAAGGGCACGGTCGCGGGCGGGCTCGCCCGCGAGAACGGCCTTCCCTATCTCGACACCGGCCTGCTCTACCGCGCCGTCGGCGTGCTCTCGCAGCGCGAGGGGATCGACCTCGACGACGTCGAGGCGGTCGCGCGGGTGGCGCAGCGTCTGAGGGCCGAGGTCCTTGGCGACGAGGCTTTCCGCACGCGCGGCGCGGGCGAGGCGGCCAGCCGGGTCGGCGTGCACGTGCCCGTGCGCCAGGCGTTGCTGGCCTTCCAGCGTGACTTCGCGGCCCAACCGGGCGGGGCGGTGCTGGATGGCCGCGACATAGGCACGGTGATCACGCCTGACGCCCCCGCCAAGCTCTTCGTCACCGCCTCGCCCGAGGTCCGCGCCGAACGGCGGCGGCGACAACTGGCGGGCCAGGGCGAGGCCGTCAGCTTCGAGGATGTCCTCGCCGACATCCGCAAACGCGACGCCCGCGACTCCGGCCGGGACGCAGCCCCGCTGACCCGCGCGGCGGACGCCGTCTTGCTGGATACGAGCGAAATGACTATAGAGCAGGCCGCCGATGCGGCCCGCCGCATCGTCGAGGCGGCGCGCGCCCGCTGGGAAGGCTCCCGGCAAGGCTAATCCAACCGCGCCTTTCCCTCTGACGGCTGCGGGCGATGAGATCGGGCGCTGACACGGCGCCCTCGGTGACAACCTCAAACGAACCGACGCCGGGAGTCCCGCGATGCGCCGCCAAAGGCCCCGCGGGACCGCCGTCATTGGAGACGATAGAACAGTATGGCTGACGATATGAGCCTCAACCCCACGCGCGACGACTTCTCCGCCCTGCTCGACGAGAGCCTGGGCGGTCGCGACTTCATGGAAGGCAGCGTGGTCCACGGCAAGGTGGTCGGGATCGAGAAGGACTTCGCGATCATCGACGTGGGCCTGAAGACCGAAGGCCGCGTGGCGGTCCGCGAGTTCGGCGTCGACGAGAACGGCAAGCCCACCCTGAAGGTCGGCGACACCGTGGAAGTCTTCCTCGAGCGCCTCGAGAACGCCATGGGCGAAGCGGTGATCAGCCGCGAGAAGGCCCGCCGCGAGGAAGCCTGGACGCGCCTGGAAGGCGTGTTCGAGCTGAACGAGCCGGTGATGGGCGCCATCGTCGGCCGCGTGAAGGGCGGCTTTACCGTCGACCTCGGCGGCGCCTCGGCCTTCCTGCCGGGCTCGCAGGTCGATATCCGCCCGGTGCGCGACGTCGGCCCGCTGATGGGCAAGGAACAGCCTTTCGCCATCCTCAAGATGGACCGTCCGCGCGGCAACATCGTCGTCTCGCGCCGTGCGATCCTGGAAGAAGCCCGCGCCGAGCAGCGCACCGAGCTGGTGGCCCAGCTGGCCGAAGGCGAAGTGCGCGAAGGCGTGGTCAAGAACATCACCGACTACGGCGCGTTCGTGGACCTGGGCGGCATCGACGGCCTGCTGCACGTCACCGACATGAGCTGGAAGCGCGTCAATCACCCCAGCCAGGTGCTGGCGGTGGGCGACACGGTGAAGGTGCAGATCGTCAAGATCAACCCGGACACCCAGCGCATCTCGCTGGGCATGAAGCAGCTGCAGTCCGACCCCTGGGACGGCGTGGAAGCCAAGTACCCGGTGGGCGCCAAATATACCGGCCGCATCACCAACATCACCGACTACGGCGCCTTCGTGGAGCTGGAGCCCGGCGTGGAAGGTCTCGTCCACGTCTCGGAAATGTCGTGGACCAAGAAGAACGTCCACCCCGGCAAGATCGTCTCCACCTCCCAGGAAGTGGACGTCATCGTGCTGGACGTCGACGCCTCCAAGCGCCGCGTTTCGCTCGGCCTGAAGCAGGCGCAGGACAATCCGTGGGACGCCTTCCTGGCCAACCATCCGATCGGCTCGACCGTCGAGGGCGAGGTCAAGAACGCCACCGAGTTCGGCCTCTTCATCGGCCTCGACAACGACATCGACGGCATGGTGCACCTGTCGGATCTCGACTGGGCTTCGTCGGGCGAAGAAGCGCTCGGCAAGTTCAACAAGGGCGATATCGTCAAGGCCCAGGTGCTCGACGTCGACGTCGAGAAGGAACGCATCAGCCTCGGCATCAAGCAGCTGGCGGGCGATCCGATGGCCGGCGACGGCTTCCGCCGCGGCCAGACCGTGACGGTCACCGTCACCGAGGTCACCTCGGGCGGCATCGAGGTGAAGTTCGGCGAGGACGACGCGCCGATGACCGCCTTCATCCGCAAGTCGGACCTCTCCCGCGACCGTCAGGAGCAGCGCCCCGAGCGCTTCGCCGTCGGCGACCGCGTGGACGCGATGGTGACCACCGTCGACAAGGCCGCGCGCCGCGTCTCGGTGTCCATCAAGGCGCTGGAGATGGCCGACGAGAAGGACGCCATCGAACAGTTCGGCTCGTCCGACTCGGGCGCCTCGCTGGGCGACATCCTCGGCGCGGCTCTGCGCGAGAAGGCGCAGAAGGACTAAAGTCCTCCTTCGCCTCCTGAGAGAACGGAAAGCCCGCCGGATCGCTTCCGGCGGGCTTTTTCGTGGTCAAGGCCAAGCTTATTGCGGGATAACGCCGTTCTCATCTTGCGCAGAGTCGGGGACTCGACCATGGTCCCGCCCGGTCGCAACCGGATCGTTTGATGATCAAGTAAGAGTTGATCGCCAAGCTCGCCGAGGACAACCCGCATCTCACCCAGCGGGACATCGAGCGGGTGGTGAACGTCATCCTCGAACGCATGATCGTCGCCCTCGAGGACGGCGGCCGGGTGGAGCTGCGCGGCTTCGGCGCGCTCTCCGTGCGCTCGCGCGATGCGCGCGCGGGCCGCAACCCGCGCACCGGCGAGCCGGTGGCCGTGGAGGCCAAGCACGTGCCGTTCTTCAAGAGCGGCAAGGAATTGCGCGAGCGGCTGAACGCCGACTGAGCGTTCCGGGCCGATCCAGCCCGGAGTTGACGCCTCGATGAAACCAAACCCAGAGTATCGGCCCATC
>JADZBR010000345.1 GCA_020852035.1 Caulobacteraceae bacterium | reverse complement strand
GCGCCGGTGATCGAGGAGGCCAGCGAACAGCCGGCCTGCAGGTCGGGGATCAGCACGCGCTTTTCCGGCGACAGGATCTTGGAGGTCTCGGCCATGAAGTGGACGCCGGCCTGCACGATGGTCGCCGCGTTCGACTTGGCCGCCTCGCGCGCCAGGCCCAGGCTGTCGCCGACATAGTCGCCGACCCCGTGGAAAATCTCCGGCGTCATGTAGTTGTGCGCCAGGATGACGGCGTTCTTCTCGCGCTTAAGCCGGTTGATCTCGGCGATCAGCGGGGCCTGGGCGCGCCACTCGATGGGGGTGATGCGCGACTTGACCTTTTCCCAGACGGGCGCGGTCTGCGCTTCCACGGCGGGGGTGAACTCGAAGGCGGCGGAGCCGTCAGCCATCTCTAAACCCTCCCTTATGCTCGAATTGAGCATTTCCAGGGGCTTCAAAAAGCGCCGGGGCTTCTGCCGTCCCATCGGCGCGGACCATTTATGCTCAATCAGAGCATAAGCAGGCCACACATATAGCGCCGTGGCTGGCCGGCGGCAAGGCGCCAGATCAAATTGGCTCTTGCGTCACCTGCTTGATCAGGGCGGTGAGCCCGTCGCGGGTGTAGGGCTTGCGCAGCAGCGGCCAGGGGGCTTCCTCGGCGGGCCCGAGGGTGTCGCCCGAATAGCCGGAGCTGAGGATCACCGGCAGGTCCGGCCGGTGCGCGATGGCCTCGCGCGCCAGTTCGACGCCCTTCTTGCCGCCGGGCCTGATCCGGTCGGTCAGCAGCAGGTTGATGGCCGGGTCGGCCCGCAGGAGCTGCAGGGCCGCTTCGGCGTCCGGCGCTTGACGCACGCGATGGCCCAGATCGGTCAGCATCTCGCACGCCAGTTCGGCCACGGCGGCGTCGTCCTCGACCAGCAGGATGTCGAGGGCGTCGGCGGCTTCCTCCACCGCGGCCGGCGGCGGCGCCTCGGCGGGCGCCGGGACCGCGTCATCGATGGGCAGGTAGAGCCGCACGGTGGAGCCCTTGCCCGGCTCGGACTCGATGCTGGCCCCGCCGCCGCTCTGGCGCGCGAAGCCGTAGACCTGCGAGAGGCCCAGGCCCGTGCCCTTGCCCACCGGCTTGGTGGTGAAGAAGGGCTCGAACACCCGCGTCAGGGTCTCCGCGTCCATGCCAGCGCCGGTGTCGTGCACGGCGATGCAGACATAGCGGCCGGCCTCGGTCTCCTCGACCTGGCCCTCCGCCAGGTCGCAGCGACGGGTTTCGATCCGCACCGCCCCGCCGGCGGCGATCGCGTCGCGCGCATTGACCGCCAGGTTCATCAACGCCGCTTCCAGCTGCACCGGATCGACCTGGGCGTGCAGGCCGGGTGCGCCGGGGACGACGGCGAAGTCCACCGCCTCGCCGATCGCCCGGCCCAGCAGAGGCGTGCTCTCGCGCAGCAGGGCGTCGATCTCCAGCCGCTCGGTCTTCAGCGGCTGGCGGCGAGCGAAGGCCAGCAGCTGCTGGGTCAGGCGCTCGCCACGATGCGCGGCGGAGAGCGCCGCCTCCACCATCCGCTCGCGGCGGCGCGCGTCCTCCGGGTGGCGGGCGATCATGTCCAGCGCCCCGATCACCACGGTCAGCAGGTTGTTGAAGTCGTGGGCCACGCCGCCGGTGAGCTGGCCCAGCGATTCCAGCCGCTGGACGCGGGCGAGGGCGGCCTGGGCGGTGTCGCGCTCGGCCAGGGCCTCGGCGATGCGTTCCTCGAGCAGTTCGTTGATGCGTTTGAGGTCGGCCTCGGCCTGTTTGGCGTCGGAGATGTCGATGCCGATGCCGATGAAGCCGGTGACCTCGCCCGTGGGGTCGATGCGCGGCTGCGAGATCGCACGCATCCAGCGCCACTCGCCGTCGCCGCGCTGGAAGCGCGCTTCCACCACCACCGGGCCGCCGGCGGTTCGGACCGCCTCATCATAGCGATGCTCTTCGGCGATCACCCTGGGCGCGTCCTCGGGGTGCAGGCGGGTGCGCCAGTCGAGCGCCAGGGCCGCCTCCAGGGAGGCGTCCGCTTGCATGAAGCCGATATAGGCGCGGTTGACGAACTCGCGGCGGCCATCCCGGCCGGTGATCCAGATCAGCACCGGGGCGCTGTCGGCCAGGGTGCGGAAGCGCACCTCGCTGTCGCGCAGCTCCTGCTCCATCGCCCGCTGGGGCGTGATGTCGAGATTGATTCCCAGGAAGCGGGTGGGCTGGCCTTCGGCGTTGAGCTTGCCCTCGCCACGGGCCAGCAGCCAGCGCACCGAGCCGTCGGGATGGATCACGCGATACTGGGTCTCCCACCGCTGGCCGGTGCGGCCGGCGGAGCGCAGGATCTCGCGCATGCGTTCGCGGTCGTCGGGATGGCACGCCTCCAGCAGCGTCTCGCCGGAGGGAACCCTGAGGGTCTCGTCCAGGCCGACGTTGCGGAAGAAGGTCGGAGACCAGTAGGCGCCGCCGGTGAGCATGTCCCAGTCCCAGACGCCGACGCCGGCGGAGTCCTGGGCCATCGCCAGCCGCTCGTTGCGCCGCTGGAGCTGGGCTTCGATGCGGCCACGCTGCTTCTCGTCCTGGCGCAGGCGGACCACGGTGGCCCGCAGGGCGGCGCTGACCAGGACCGTCAGCGTCCCGGCGATGGCGAACATCGCCGCCACCAGTTCGGGCTCGACCGCAGCGATCCCGGCGCGACCGTAGCCGATCAGGATCAGCGCGGCCAGCGCCCCCAGGCCCCATCGGCCGCCGGCGTAGAGCGTGATCAGGATCAGCGCCGGAAAATGGGTCGACGACAGGCTGAGGCCGCTGGGCGCGCCCACGAGCACCATCCGCAGGGCCACCGAGGCGGCGATGGCGGCGAGGCTGACCCCGGCCGCAGCCCACCACCGAGGCGGGGCCGCGGGAATCAGGCGCAAAGGCCATTCCGCAGGCGCCATCTGGATCGAACGGCTCCGCTTGTGCGTTATTCGACCGCCGAGTTTTCGCCAGCATGGGCGAATACGGCTTGCCGCCACCATGACGCGCCCTACCTAGACGTGGCAACCAAGGAGATGAACATGCCTGCCGATGGTTCCAGCAAGACGAAAGCCAGCCCCAAGGGCGACGTGGCCGCCGGCCTCTCGAAGCTCCTGGCCGATGGCTATGCGGCCTATCTGAAGACTCACGGCTACCACTGGAACGTCCGCGGCCCGAACTTCTCGGGCCTGCACGCGCTGTTCATGGCCCAGTACACCGAGCAGTGGGCGGCGCTGGACGTCATCGCCGAGCGCCTGCGCGCGCTCGGGGAACTGGCGCCGCAGGGCTATTCGGCCTTCGCCAACCTCTCCTCGATCCGTGACGGCGATCCGACGCAGGACTGGAAGGGGATGGTCGCCGACCTGATCGACGGCCACGAGACCGTCGCCAAGACCGCCGCCGGCCTGGTCGAGGCCGCCGAGGCGGCGGGCGATGCGCCCACCGCCGACCTGGCCACCCAGCGCCAGGCCGCCCACGAGAAGCACGCCTGGATGCTGCGCGCGCTCGCCGACACCTAGAGAGCCGGCCGCATTCTCGCCCTGCCGAGACATCGCCGGGGGCTCCTCGCCCTGGCCGCGGTCGCCTTCGTCGCGACGCTGAGCGCCTGCGCGACGCCGCGTGAGCGGCCGGCGAACGTGCGCCAGGCCGCCCAGCTGCTGGCGGTGTCCGGCGACCTGAGCGACGCAGGGTTCAGGCGGCTGACGGCCGATATGGACGCGGCGACCCTGGCTATCGCCCGGCGGCACGATCCGCGTCCGCGCGCGGACCTCTGGGGGCGGCCGGTGGGCTGGGGCGACCTCGACCTCACCTTTGCGCCGACCCTCGGCTTCGGACCCGAGGCCGCCGAGACCGCGCAGGAGATCAACTCGCTGCGGCCGTTCTACAAGGGGCCGATCCCGCCGGCGCGGCCGTTTGTCCTGAAGGCGTCGGCCGGCGACGCCGAGCGGGCGCTGAAGTGCCTGGCGCAGGCGGTCTACTACGAAGCGGCGCGCGAGCCACGGGAAGGCCAGCGGGCGGTGGCGCAGGTGGTGCTGAACCGGCTGCGCCACCCGGCCTATCCGAAGTCGGTGTGCGGCGTGGTCTACCAGGGCTCGGCGCGGGTCACCGGCTGCCAGTTCACCTTCACCTGCGACGGGGCGCTGGCCTATGCGCCGGAGCCGGGCCTGTGGGACCGGGCCCGGGCCGTGGCGCGGGCGGCCCTGGCCGGCTTCGTGGACCGGCAGGTGGGCACGGCGACGCATTATCATGCCGACTATGTGGCGCCTTACTGGGCGCCGACGCTGGTGAAGCTCAACCAGATCGGGGCGCCTATCTTCTATCGCTGGACCGGTCCCGGCGGCCTGCCGGCGGCCTTCACCGGCCGCTACGCCGGCAACGAAGCCTATCTGTCGCCGGCGGTGCTGGGGTCTATCGATGGGCGCACCCAGGGGATGCGGCTGGCCGACGGTGTGTTCTCGCCGGAGAAGGCGGGCCTTGCCG
>JADZBR010000344.1 GCA_020852035.1 Caulobacteraceae bacterium | reverse complement strand
GTCGCGGGGCGGCCGGGACGGCCAGCGCGGGTCCTGCATGTCCTGGGCCCAGCGATCGAAGGCGGCCTCCAGCTCGCGAAGCTGGTCCGGCCGGCTGGCCGCCAGGTTCGTCGTCTCGTTCAGGTCGTCCTTGAGGTTGAAGAGGAGGGTGTATTTCCCATCCAGGCTCTTCCACAGCTTCCAGTCGCCGACCCGGATCGAGGCGAGCGGTCGCCGGCGCCAGGCCAGAAGGTCGTGGGGCGCTCCAGCCTTCTCGCCGGTCAGGTAGGGTGTCAGGTCGACGCCGTCGTAGATGCGGTCCTTCGGCAGGCTGCCGCCCCCCGCGGCCAGCACGGTCGGGAAGATGTCCAGGCTCGAGACGATCTCGCGGTTGATCTGGCCAGGCTTCAGCCTGGCCGGCCAGCGGACCATCATCGGCACCCGCACGCCGCCCTCGTAGTGGCTCAGCTTGCCGCCCCGCAGCGGCTCGCAGGAGCAGATCCCCGGCAGGTAGGCGGCGCAGCCGTTGTCGGTGAGGAAGAAGACGATGGTGTTGTCCGCCTCGCCCGACGCCTCGACGGCGTCCAGCACCTCCCCGACCATGTCGTCGAGGGCGGAGATCATCGCGGCGTAGGTCCGCATGTGATCGTCGGCGATCTGCGGGAAGCGGTCGTAGTATTTCTGGGTGGCCATCAGCGGCGTGTGCGCCGCGTTGGGAGTCAACATCAGGAAGTAGGGCCGCTCGCTGGGCGCGGCGCGCGTCACATACTCCACCGCCCGCCGGCCGAAATAGTCGGTGAGATACTCGTCCTCATTGTCGACGACGGTTCGCCCGGGGCCTTCGATGATCCGGCTCTCGGGGGTCCGGTACGGCTTCGCCACGTCCCCGGTCGGCGCATAGTGCAGCCCGGGGGTGCCCTGGCGCATATAGGCGGTGTCGCCGGTGAGGAAGCCGACGAACTCCTGATAGCCGCGGTTGGTCGGATAGTAGGCGTCGTTGCTTCCCAGGTGCCATTTGCCGATGAGGGCGGTCTGGTAACCCTGCTTGCCCAGAGCCTCTCCCATGGTCAGCTCGTCGGGCGGGAGGCCGAGGTTCTCTTCCACGTCCCGCTTGGGCGGGCCGTTGTTGTACTCGTAGCCGAAGCGGTCCTGGTAGCGCCCGGTCTGGATCCCGGCGCGCGACGGGCCGCAGACCGGGGCGGAAGCGTAACCGTCGGTGAAGCGCACGCCTTCCAGTCCGATGCGGTCGATGTTCGGCGTGTTGATCCGCTTGGCGCCATAGGCGCTGATGTCGGCGTAGCCCATGTCGTCGGCCAGGATCACGATGACGTTGGGCGCCTTTGCCGCCTTTGCGGCGCGCGCGCTCTTGGCGGCGATCGGCGACTGGGGCGTGGAGCAGGCCGTGAGCCCCAGGGCGAGGGCGGTGACGAGGGCGATGACCTGTTTCATGAAGCCTCCTGGGCGCGAGCGGTCTGGGCCATTCGGCCTGGGATCGGTGTGTAGAGGCGTCCGCCGCGTGGCGGCGGGCGCGCGCCGTCGGCCGCGCAGCGGAAGCCGACGTGCATCAGCGAGGTGTCCGGCGTGGCGTGTCCCCGCGCCGTCACCCTGAAGCCCTGGCAGAAGGACGGATCGCACAGGAAGGAGCCGCCGCGCTGGACCCGCTCGACGCCCCTGGCGGCGGGCGCGCCGTAGGGGACATACCAGGATGTGGTCCATTCCCAGACGTTGCCGGCCATGTCGGTCAGGCCGGAGGGCGCGGCCCCGAAGGCGCCGACGGGCGAGGCGCCGCGGTAGCCGTCCTCGCCCTCGTCGGCGAGCGGGAAGAGCCCCTGCCAGACGTTGGCCCGCCAGCGTCCCTCGAAGCTTAGCGGGTCATCGGCGCGGAAGACGTGTCCGTCGGGCGTCTGCCCAAGGCGCGCGGCGCGCTCCCACTCGAACTCGGTGGGAAGCCGCAGGCCATAGGCGGCGCAGAACGCCTCGGCGTCGCGCCAGCTGACCTGGGTGACGGGATGATCGTCCGCCGCCAGGGGCCCGGATGGACCCGTGGGCCGCCGCCAGTCGGCGCCGGGCTCGCGGACCCATCCGCCCGAGGCCCTGTCGAGGACGCCGCCGCCGCCAAACCGCTCGGCGTCGGTCAGGTAACCGCTGGCGGACACGAACGCTCGGAACTGCGCGACGGTCACCGGCGTGCGGTCGAGCAGGAACGCGGCGATCCGGCGGGTGGTCTGGGGGCGTTCGTCGGGCGGCGCCTGATCGTCTCCGATCTGCACCATCGCCGTGGAGATCGACACCATCGCCGCGTTGCGGGGAGGCGCGGCGCTCCGGTGGTCGGGCTGCGGCGCGCAGGCCGCGAGGGCGATCGCCACGGCGAGAAGGCCCGCTGGCCAGATTCGGCCGCGAAGCGATCGCCGCAACCATTTCTCCGACGGTGTCTGGGCCGGCATCCGGATCTCCTTCGCGCGCGGGCTAGCGGTATTCGGGCTCCCGCCACTCGGGCCAGAGCTCGGGCAGCCCTGCCGACACCCGGTCGGGGAATGCGGCGGGGCGCTTGTCCAGGAAGGCGGCGATCCCTTCCCTGGCGTCGTCCGAGGCGCCGCGAAGCCGCATGGAGCGGCTTTCGGCGCGGTGCGCGTCCATCGGGTGGTCGGCCGCCATGCCGCGCCAGATCAGCTGTCGGGTCACCGCCATCGACATCGGTGCGGCGTTCTGCACGAACTCCGCCGCCAGCGCCTGGGCGGCCGGCAGGAGGTCGTCCGGGGCGTGCAGGGCCTGCACCAGCCCGCGGCTGTGCGCTTCCTCCGCCCCGAAGATCCGGCCCGAATAGCACCATTCCAGCGCAGTCGGGGGACCGACCAGCCGGGGCAGGAACCACGAGGAGCAGGCCTCCAGCGCGATGCCGCGCCGGGCGAAGACGAAGCCGAACTTCGCCTCGCGCGAGGCCAGGCGGATATCCATGGGCAGCTGCATGGTGACGCCGACCCCCACCGCCGCGCCGTTGACCGCCGCGATCACCGGCTTGAGGCTTTGGAAGATGCGCAGGGAGAGGCGCCCTCCGCCGTCGCGCGTGACGTCGCCCGTGTCGCCGGCCGCCCGGCGCTCGGCTTCGCGCGAGCCCTCGCCGAAGGTGGCGCCGCCGGAGCCCAGGTCCGCGCCGGCGCAGAAGCCGCGGCCGGCCCCGGTGACGATCACCGCCTTCACGGCGTCGTCGGCGTCCGTCGCGTCGAAGGCTGCGATCATGTCCAGCATCATCTTCGGCGTGAAGGCGTTCAGCCGGTCCGGACGGTTCAGGGTGATCGTGGCGACGCCGTCGGCCACGTCGTAGAGCAGGGTCTC
>JADZBR010000343.1 GCA_020852035.1 Caulobacteraceae bacterium | reverse complement strand
GCGGCCCACCGCTACGCCGCCGCCGACGGCGCGCCGCAGCCGGCCTCGATGCCGGCGCTGGTCAACTGGCAGGACTGGCCGAAGACAGGCTCCGGCGGCTTCCTGGCCCGCTACGACGCCCTGATGGCGGCAGCGGCCTCCGAGGACTCCAAGGGCGACAACGCCTCGACCGACAAGCGCATGGCGCTGGCCCGCTTCCTGGTCGGCAGCGAACTGGCCTACGAGGCGATCGGGGTGCTGAACGCCCTGGCCGCCTCCGACCCCAAGGTGACGGACGATGCGGAGTTCCGGGGCCTGCGCGGCATCGCCCAGGTGATGGTCCGCCGCTATCGGGAGGCGGAGACCGACTTCGCCGCGCCGCAACTGGCGGGAGACCCGTCGAGCGCGCTCTGGCGCAGCTATATCGCGGCGCAAGGCGCCCAGTGGACAGTGGCGCGCCAGGAGTTCGCCAAGGGCGCCCAGGCCTTCAACCAGATGTCGCCGACCTGGAAGGCCCGCTTCGCGCGCGGCGACGCCCAGGCGGCCCTCGCCCTCGGCGACACCGCCAGCGCCAACGCCTCCATCCGCATGGCGCTGATGGACCCGACACCCTCGGCCGAGACCCTGGCCACGCGCCTCCTGCAGGCCCGCATCGCCGAAGCCGAGGGCTACAAGGCCCGCGCCCTGGCCATCTACAACGCCATCTCGCGCGCGCCGGCCGACTATCTTTCCGCGCCGGCGCTGCTGCGCGCTACCCAGATCCGCTACGAACAGGGCCAGCTGACGCCCTTGCAGGCGGTGAACGTCTTCGACGGCCTGCGCTATCGCTGGCGCGGCGACGCCACCGAGCTGGAGACCATCCGCCTGCTCGGCCAGCTCTACCTCGGCCAAGGCCGCTATCGCGAGGCGCTGGAGGCGCTGCGCTCGGCGGGCCTGCGCCTGCCGGACCTGCCCGAGGCGGTTCAGTTGCAGGCCGACCTCGGCGCGGCGTTCCGCGCCCTCTTCCTCGACGGCCAGGCCGACGGCCTGCAGCCGATCCAGGCGCTGGCCCTGTTCTACGACTTCAAGGAACTGACCCCGGTCGGCGCGGACGGCGACCTGATGGTGCGCAAGCTGGTGCGCCGGCTGGTGGACGTCGACCTGCTCGACCAGGCGGCGGACCTGCTCAAATATCAGGTCGAAAACCGCCTGGACGGCGTCGCCAGGTCGCAGGTCGCGGCGGACCTGGCGCTGATCTATCTGATGGACCGCCAGCCGGAGAAGGCGCTGGTCGCCCTCAACTCCTCGCGGACCACCGTGCTGCCGAACGCGCTCAACGCCGAGCGGCGGGTGCTGGAGGGGCGCGCCCTCATGGGTCTTGGCCGCTATGACCACGCCCTGGAGGTACGGGAGCGCGAGACCTCCGCCGACGCCCGCGACCTGCGCGCCGAGATCGCCTGGCGCCAGAAGGACTGGGCCAAGGCCGGGCCGATGCTCGAACAGGGCCTGGGCGAGCGCTGGAAGACGCCCGGCGCCCTCAGCCCCGACGAGGAAGCCCGCCTGATCCGCGCCGGCGCCGCCTTCAGCCTGGCCGGCGACGACGCCGCCCTGGCCCGTCTGCAGCAGCGCTACGGCCCCTTCTTCGCCCAGGCGCGTAATCCTGACGCCCTGCGCGTAGCCCTCGCCGGCCTCGGCGACGGCCAGGCCGCGGCGGCCGACTTCAGCCGCCTGGCCGCCGACGACACCGCCTTCCAGGGCTGGGTGGCCAAGATGAAGCAACGCTTCCGCGAACCCGCCGCGACCGCCAAGCCCATGGCGCCGACCAAGCAGGCCGCCGCCGCCGCGCCAGCGACGCAGGGCTGACTCTCCCTTCCCCTTGTGGGGAGGGAGATCTAAGCCCGCCGCCCGGCGCTGGAAGCGTTGTCGACGCCGAGCGCGGCCATCGCCGTGCGGGCGATGCCTTCGGCGTCGAGGCCGGCCTGGGCGTACATCGCCTCGGGCTTGTCCTGGTCCTGGAAGATGTCGGGCAGGACGAGCGAGCGCACCTTCAGGCCCCGGTCGAGCACGCCCGCCTGGGCCAGGGCCTGCAGCACGAAGCTTCCGAAGCCGCCGACCGCGCCTTCCTCGACGGTGATCAGCGCCTCGTGCTCGCGGGCCAGGCGCAGGAGCAGGTCGAGGTCGAGCGGCTTGGCGAAGCGGGCGTCCGCCACCGTGGTGGAAAGGCCGCGGGCCGCCAGCAGATCGGCGGCCTTCAGCGATTCGGCGAGGCGCGTGCCCAGCGACAGGATGGCCACCGCCGTCCCCTCGCGCACGATGCGGCCCTTGCCGATCTCCAGCGGGTCGGCGAGGTCGGGAATGACCACGCCGGTCCCCTCCCCGCGCGGATAGCGGAAGGCGCTGGGGCGGTCGTCGATGGCCACCGCCGTGGCGACGGCGTGAGCGAGTTCGGCCTCGTCGGCCGGGGCCATCACCACCATGCCCGGCAGGGCGCCGAGATAGCCGATGTCGAAGCTGCCGGCGTGGGTCGGGCCGTCCGCGCCGACCAGCCCCGCCCGGTCGATGGCGAAGCGGACCGGCAGTTTCTGGATGGCCACGTCGTGGACCACCTGGTCGTAGCCGCGCTGCAGGAAGGTGGAATAGATCGCCGCGAACGGCTTCATCCCCGCCGCCGCCAGGCCGGCGGCGAAGGTGACGGCGTGCTGCTCGGCGATGCCGACGTCGAACATCCGTTCCGGGAACCGCTGGCCGAAGATGTCCAGGCCGGTGCCCGAGGGCATGGCGGCGGTGATCGCCACGATGCCGGGGTCGTTCTCGGCGTGCTTGATCAGCTCCTGGGCGAAGACCTTGGTGTAGCCGGGCGCGACGGCCGGCGCCTTGGCCTGCTGGCCGGTGATGACGTCGAACTTGACCACGCCGTGGTACTTGTCGGCGGCGCTCTCGGCGGGCGCGTAGCCCTTGCCCTTCTGCGTCACCACGTGAACCAGGACGGGCTTGTCCTTGATCTCGCGGGCGTTCTTCAGCACCGGCACGAGGACGTCCAGGTCGTGCCCGTCGATCGGACCGACATAGTAGAAGCCCAGCTCCTCGAAGAAGGTGCCGCCGGTGACCATGCCGCGGGCGTATTCCTCGGCCTTGCGGGCGGCTTCCTTCAGCGGGCGCGGCAGGGCGCCGGCGACCTGCTTGCCGAGCTTGCGGATCGAGCGGTAGCCGCCGCCCGAAACCAGCCGCGCCATGTAGGCGCTCATGCCGCCCACCGGCGGGGCGATCGACATGTCATTGTCGTTGAGGACGACGGTCAGCTGGCCGGTGGTCTCGCTGGCCTTGTTCATCGCCTCATAGGCCATGCCGGCGCTCATGGCGCCGTCGCCGATGACCGCCACGACGCTGTAGTCCTCGCCCTTCGCATCGCGCGCCGCGCCGAAGCCGAGGCCGGCTGAGATCGAGGTCGAGGCGTGGGCCGCGCCGAAGGGGTCGTACTCGCTCTCGGCCCGCTTGGTGAAGCCGGAGAGGCCGCCGCCCTGGCGCAGGGTGCGGATGCGGTCGCGCCGGCCGGTGAGGATCTTGTGCGGATAGGCCTGGTGGCCGACGTCCCAGATCAG
>JADZBR010000342.1 GCA_020852035.1 Caulobacteraceae bacterium | reverse complement strand
GCTCTCCTGGGCCGACCTGATGATCCTGGCCGGCAATGTGGCCATCGAGAGCATGGGCGGCCCGGTGTTCGGCTTCGGCGGCGGCCGGCCGGACGTCTGGGAGCCCGAGCGCGACGTCTACTGGGGCACCGAGGAGCAGTGGGTCGGCCACCCGGAGAACAAGACCCGCATCCGTCCCGAGGAGGGCGAGGCGCTGGAGGCCCCGCTGGCGGCCATCCAGATGGGCCTGATCTACGTCAACCCGGAAGGTCCCGGCGGCAACGCCGACGCCCTGCAATCGGCCCGCGACATGCGCGAGACCTTCCTGCGCATGGGCATGAACGACGAGGAGACGGTGGCGCTGACCGCCGGCGGCCATACCTTCGGCAAGGCCCACGGCGCGGGCGACGCGTCCAAGGTCGGGGCCGCGCCCGAGGGCGCCGACATCGCCCCGCAGGGCCTCGGCTGGCAGTCCGGCCACGAGAGCGGCATGGGCGACCACACCATCACCTCCGGCCTTGAAGGCGCCTGGACGCCGACGCCGACCACCTGGGACAACAGCTTCTTCCACATGCTGTTCGACTATGAGTACGAACTGGTCCGCAGCCCCGCGGGCGCCAAGCAGTGGCAGCCGGTGAACCAGAAGCCGGACGATCTTGCGCCGGGCGCTCACAGCCCGGACCGCCGCGTGCCGACCATGATGACCACCGCCGACATGGCGATGAAGATCGACCCTGAGTACCGCAAGGTCTCCGAGAGGTTCCGCGACGACCCGGCCGCCTTCGCCGACGCCTTCGCGCGGGCCTGGTTCAAGCTCTGCCACCGCGACATGGGCCCCAAGGCCCGCTACCTCGGCCCGGAAGTGCCGGCCGAGGACCTGATCTGGCAGGACCCGATCCCGAAGGCGGCCGGTCCGGCGCTCGACGCTGGCGACATCAAGGCGCTGAAGGAGAAGATCGCCGCGTCCGGCCTCTCGGTCGCCGAGCTGGTCTCGACAGCCTGGGCCTCGGCCTCGACCTGGCGCGGGTCCGACCACCGCGGCGGCGCCAACGGCGGGCGCATCCGCCTGGCCCCGCAGAAGGACTGGGAGGTCAATGAGCCGCGCAAGCTGGCCAAGGTCCTGAAGGCTTATGAGGACATCAAGGCGGGCTACGGCGCCAAGGCCGTGTCGATCGCCGATCTTGTGGTGCTCGGCGGCTCGGTGGGGATCGAGCAGGCGGCCCGGGCGGGCGGCCATGCCATCGACGTGCCCTTCACCGCGGGGCGCACCGACGCCTCGCAGGCGCAGACCGACGTCGAAGGCTTCGCGGTGCTGGAGCCGCGGGTCGACGGTTTCCGCAACTACCTCTCGGCGCCGTTCAACGTGCCGACCGAGGAACTGCTGGTCGACCGCGCCCAGCTGCTGCGCCTCTCGGCGCCGGAGATGACGGTGCTGGTCGGCGGCCTTCGCGTCCTGGGCGCCAACTATGGCGGCTCGCCGCACGGCGTGCTGACCGACCGCCCCGGCCAGCTGACCAACGACTTCTTCGTCAACCTGCTCGACATGGGCACGGCGTGGAAGGAAGTCGACGGCCGCGGCGACGAGGTGTTCGTGGGCTCCGACCGCGCCAGCGGCAAGGAGCGCTGGACCGCCACCCGCACCGACCTGGTGTTCGGCTCCAACTCGCAGCTGCGGGCGCTGTCGGAGGTCTACGCCTCGGCCGACGCCGGCGGGAAGTTCGTCAAGGACTTCGTCGCGGCCTGGGTGAAGGTGATGAACGCCGACCGCTACGACCTGGCCTGACCCTCAAAGGCCCCTCCCCCTTGAGGGGAGGGGTTTCTACCGCTCGTAGACGAACTCCGCCCCGTCGAGGTCGATCGCCGGGAAGGCGTCCTTTTCGTCCCAGTAGCTCTGGGTGTGGCGCCACTCGGGCTTGTCGCCGCTCTTGGGCATCAGGTGCATCGAACGGGTCAGGTAGCCGGGATTGAAGTCCTCCGGATCGACCCACGGCCCGAGCTGCATCCCCTCGTCCTCGGGCCTGAGCGCCACCGTCACCTTGCGCGCCTGCTTGCCGGCCATGTGGTTCAGGAGGCGCGGCACGAACTCGCCCATCAGGTCGGCCCGCAGCGTCCAGCTGGCGCGGAAGTAGCCGAACACCCACGCCAGGTTCGGCAGGCCCGTGAACATCATCCCGCGATAGGTGATGGTGTCGGCGAAGTTCAGCGGCTCGCCGTCCACCTCGAAGGCGATGTCGCCCAGCACCGAGAGGTCGAAGCCGGTGGCGGCGATGACGATGTCGGCCTGCACCTTTTCGCCGGACTTCAGGACGATGCCGTCCGCCTCGAACCGCTCGATGTGGTCGGTGACCACCGAGGCCTTGCCCGACTTGATCGCCTGGAAGAGGTCGCCGTTCGGAATGAAGGCCAGCCGCTGGCGCCACACCGGATAGGAGGGCGTGAAGTGCTTGGCGACGGTCTCCTCGTCCAGCACCTGGCGCACCAGCCCCAGGATCTCCTCCTTCACCGCGTCCGGCCGCCCGGCGTTGCGCTTCCTCATCTCGGCACCGGTCTTGAGGATCTGCTTGCGCACGATGTGGTGCGTCCACTCCTCGGGGATCTCCAGCTCGCGCAGGGTTTCGGCCAGGTCGTTAACGTTGCGGCCGTAGGCGAAATAGGTCGGCGAGCGCTGCAGCATCACCACGTGCGCGGCCTCCTCCGCCAGCGCCGGGATCAGCGTCGCCGCGGTGGCGCCCGAGCCGATCACCACCACCCGCTTGCCCTTGTAGTCGAGGTCCTTCGGCCAGTGCTGCGGGTGGACCACCGGCCCCTTGAAGTCGGAAAGACCCGGCCAGGTCGGCATGTGCTCCTTCTGATGGTTGTAGTAGCCCTGGCACATCCACAGGAACCCGGTGGTGACCCCATAGGTCTCGCCGGTCTCGAGGTTCTCCACTTCCAGCGTCCAGAGCCCTTCCGCCGAGCTCCAGCTGGCCGACCTCACCGTGGTGCGATAGCGGATGTGGCGGGCGATATCGTTCTCCTCGATCACCTCGCCCATGTAGCTGAGGATCTCCGGCCCGGTGGCGATCGGCACCCCGCGCCAGGGTTTGAACTCATAGCCGAAGGTGTGCAGGTCGCTGTCTGAGCGCACGCCGGGATAGCGGTGGGTGTCCCACGTCCCGCCGAAGGTCGCCTTGGTCTCGAACAGCACGAAGCTGCGCCCCGGCGCCCGCGTCTGCATGTGATAGGCCGAGCCGACCCCGGCGATGCCGGCGCCGACGATCACTACGTCGAAGTGCTGCAGCCCGGCCTTGGAGTCGGGTTTGGGGAAAGTCTTCTGATCCATCTACGCGCCCTGAAATGTCCCGCTGGGCCGCAAGCCGGCCCGGAAAAGTCTCAAATGTCATGGGGCGGCCAGGCGCGATGCGACGCCGGCAATGCGCGCCGTTGGTTGGCGCCTGTCCTCCCTGATCAACGATTATAAGCGCGCGCCGCGCGGCATCGGAAGCCCACTTGACTGCCCTGCCGTCAGGGCGCTGCTGTGCGCGCCGAAAAGCGGGACGGAGGAAACCCCATGTCGGCGTTCAAGATGCTCATCGGCGGCCAGCTCGTGGACGGCGACGCCGCGAGCGACGTGCTCAATCCCGCCACCGAGGAGCCGGTCGGCAGCGCGCCGCGCGCCTCCAAGGCCCAGCTCGACCAGGCCGTCGCCGCCGCCAAGGCCGCCTTCCCCGCCTGGAGCGCCAAGTCGATCGACGAGCGCCGCGCGGTGCTGGTGGCGATGGCCGACGCCATCCAGGCCAATATCGCCGACCTCGCGCGCCTGCTCACCCAGGAACAGGGCAAGCCCCTGCAGGACGCCATGGGCGAGGTGTTCGGCGCCTCGG
>JADZBR010000341.1 GCA_020852035.1 Caulobacteraceae bacterium | reverse complement strand
GGCATGCACAAGATCCAGGAGCGGCCGATGGTGGTCGGCGGCCAGATCGTGATCCGGCCGATGATGTATCTGGCGCTCAGCTACGACCACCGCGTGGTCGACGGCCAGGGCGCGGTGACCTTCCTGGTGCACGTCAAGGAAGCCCTGGAAGACCCGCAGCGGCTGCTGCTGGAGGTCTGACGACCTTGCCAGCCACCGCCCGCAATCGTATCTATATAATATAGATACGGAGATTGCGGTGTCTGGCGTCAAGGATATCGGCCGGCCTTTTGAGGACGCTCCCGAGCCGGGGCGAGCAAAGCTTTTTTCGCACGGCGGCAGCCAAGCGGTCCGCCTGCCCAAGGCTTTCCGCCTGGAGGGTGACGAAGTCACCGTGCGGCGCGAGGGCGACGCGGTGATCCTGGAGCCGAAGCGGCGGCAGGGCGGGGCCGCGCTCTGGGCGCGGATCGACGCCATCGAGGTGGACGAGCCTCTTCCCTACCCCGAGCAACCGCGCATTCGCGAGATCACCTTCGATCCGTGATCTTCTCCCTCGATACCGGCACGATGATCGACATCGTCAACCGCCGCCGGGGCGTGCGCGAACGCTATGACGCGGCGGTCGAGGCGGGCGGGCAGATTCTGGCCTCGCCGGTGGCGACCCACGAGCTGATCTACGGCGCGTCGATCAGTCCAAATCCCGCCAAGCACCTGCGCAGGGCGGAGGAGTTGCTGGCGGACCTGAAGATCGTCAGCATCTCCCACGCCGATGGTGTCGCGGCGGCGGAGCTTCGCCGCGAACTGCGACGCCGCGGCCAGCCGATCGGCGGCTACGACCTGATCATCGCCGGTCAGGCGATGGCGCGCGGCTGGACGGTGGTCAGCCACAATCTTTCGGAATACGAGCGGGTGCCCAAGCTGAAGGTGGTCGACTGGGTCGATCCCGCGGCCGTCTAGGAGTTCGACATGGCTGAATACGACGTCGTCATCATCGGGGGCGGCCCCGGCGGCTACAACGCCGGCATCCGCGCCGGACAGCTGGGCCTGAAGGTCGCGGTGGTCGAGGGGCGGGGCGTGCTCGGCGGCACCTGCCTGAACGTCGGCTGCATGCCCTCGAAGGCGCTGCTGCACGCCTCGGAGCTCTACGAGGCGGTGGGCAAGGAGTTCGCCACCCTCGGCATCGAGGCCAAGGCCAAGCTGAACCTGTCGCAGATGATGGCCCAGAAGCAGGAGAGCGTGGAGGCGCTCACCAAGGGCGTCGAGTTCCTGTTCAAGAAGAACAAGGTCGACTGGATCAAGGGCTGGGGCCGCATCGACGGGCCGGGCAAGGTGGTGGTGAAGGGCGAGGACGGGGCGGAGACCACGCTGGCCGCCAAGAACATCGTCATCGCCACGGGTTCGGAGCCCTCGCCGCTGCCGGGCGTCGAGGTCGACCAGAAGCGCATCGTCGATTCCACAGGCGCGCTCGCCCTGCCGGAGGTTCCCAAGAGCCTGATCGTCATCGGCGCCGGGATCATCGGCCTGGAGCTGGGTTCGGTGTGGCGGCGCCTGGGCGCCGAGGTCACGGTGGTGGAGTTCCTCGACCGCATCACTCCCGGCATGGACGCCGAGACCGCCAAGACCTTCCAGCGCTCGCTGACCAAGCAGGGGATGAAGTTCAAGCTCGGGTCCAAGGTGACCGGCGCCAAGACCTCGGCCAAGGACGTGACCCTCACCGTCGAGCCGGTGGCCGGCGGCGAGGCCGAGACCCTGAAGGCCGACTATGTGCTGCTGGCCATCGGCCGGCGGCCCTACACGCAGGGGCTCGGCCTGGAGACGGTGGGGATCGAGCCCGACAAGCGCGGCGTGATCGCGGGCGACCACTTCAAGACCACCGCGCCGGGCGTCTGGGTGATCGGCGACGTCACCACAGGTCCCATGCTGGCCCACAAGGCCGAGGACGAGGCGGTGGCCTGCATCGAGATTATCGCCGGCAAGGCGGGGCACGTGAACTACGGGGTGATCCCCAGCGTGGTCTACACCGCCCCCGAGGTGGCCTGGGTCGGCAAGACCGAGGAGGAGCTGAAGGCCGAGGGCGCCGAGTACAAGGCTGGCAAGTTCCCCTTCACCGCCAACAGCCGCGCCAAGATCAACCACGAGGCCGAGGGCTTCGTGAAGGTGCTGGCCGACGCCAGAACCGACAGGATCCTCGGCGTCCACATGATCGGCCCCAACGTCGGCGACATGATCGCCGAATACTGCGTGGCGATGGAGTTCGGCGCCGCCTCCGAGGATGTCGCCCGCACCTGCCACCCGCACCCGACCCGCTCGGAGGCCCTGCGCCAGGCGGCCATGGGCGTCGAGGGCTGGACCATGCAGGCTTGAGCCTGACCCTCCGGCTGGCGCGGGCGGCCGAGATCGCCGCCTGCGCCGATCTCTACGAGCGGGTGGCGCGCAAGACCTTCGTCTGGATTGCGCCCGAGACGATCCGGGCGGCGACCTTCGTCGAGGATGCGCGGCATGAAGAGGTGCGCGTCGCCCTGCTGGACGGGCGCATTGTCGGCTTTGCCAGCCTCTACCGGCCGGAGCGTTTCCTGCATTCGCTCTACATCGACGCCGAGGCGCGCGGCCGGGGCGTGGGTCTGGCGCTGCTGAACGCAGCGCGCGAGGCGGCCGGCGGGCCGCTGTCGCTCAAGGTCCAGAAGTTGAATGTCCGCGCCATCGCCTTCTACCGGCGCGAGGGCTTCGAGATCGTCGGCGAGGGCGAACCGGCGGCGCCCGGCGGCGGCTGGTTCCGGATGAGCGAAGCGTCGGCCTGAGACACCGATCGCACGGATCGGTCCTGCGTCCCTCGAGACCCGGCTTCGCCGCTCTTCAGGATGACGAAGTCGGCGCAATCCCGGTCATGGTGAGGCGCGCCCTCAGGTCCAGCCGAACGCTGGCCCGAGGACAGGCCAGGCGCGTCTCGAACCACGCAACACCGCGCCGCATCCACCGACACGCTTGGCGACGGCGCATTTGTGCTATGCCCGCCCCACGACCTTGGAGTTCCGCCGATGACCGCCTACGCCGCCCCGCTGAACACCGCCCTCGCCGGCCGGCCGCTCGCCTGGAAGCTGGGCGTGGTGCTGGCCGGCGGCTGGCTGCTGGCCGCCTCGTCGTGGATCGAGGCGCCGATGTATCCGGTGCCGATGACGATGCAGACCTTCGCGGTGCTGCTGGTCGCGGGCCTGGCGGGCGGACGCATGGCGGCGGCGATGGTGCTGGCCTGGCTGGCGCAGGCGCTCGCGGGCCTGCCGCTGCTCGCCGGCGGCGCGGGCGGGCCTGCGTCCTTCGTCGGGCCGACGGCAGGCTACCTGGCCGGCTTCGTGGTCGCGGCGGCCGCCTGCGGCTGGCTGACCGAGCGCCCGGCCCTGCGCGGCTGGTTGCCGATGACGGCGATCTTCCTGGCCGGCCACGCGGCGATCCTGGCTTTCGGCTTCGCCTGGCTGTCCTACCTCTTCGACGCCCAGACCGCCTGGACCGCCGGCGTCCTGCCCTTCTTGGCCGGCAGCGTGCTGAAGTCGATCCTCGCGGTGGCGGTGATCAAGCTCGCCGAGCCCTGGGCGCGCCGGGCGCTGCGCCTCTAAAGGACGCCGGTGAAGTTCCTCGATCAGTGCAAGGTCTACCTCCGCTCCGGGGCCGGCGGCGGCGGCGCGGTGTCGTTCCGACGTGAGAAGTTCATCCCGCACGGCGGGCCGGACGGCGGCGACGGCGGCAAGGGCGGCGATGTCTGGATCGAGGCCGCCCCGGGCCTCAACACCCTGATCGACTACCGCTACCAGCAGCACTTCCGCGCCGAGACCGGCGGCCACGGCATGGGCCGCAACCGCCACGGCGCCAATGGCAAGGACGTGGTCCTGAAGGTGCCGGTCGGCACCGAGGTGCTGGACGAGGACAAGGAAACCCTGATCGCCGACCTCAATGAGCCCGGCGAGCGCATCCAGCTGCTGCGCGGCGGCAACGGCGGCTTCGGCAACGCCTATTTCAAGGGCCCGGTGAACCAGGCCCCCCGCCACGCCAACCCCGGCCAGCCCTATGAGGAGCGCGCCGTCTGGCTGCGGCTGAAGCTGATCGCCGACGTCGGCCTCGTCGGCCTGCCCAACGCCGGCAAGTCGACCTTCCTGGCCGCCGCCTCGGCCGCCAAGCCGAAGATCGCCGACTATCCCTTCACCACGCTCACACCCAACCTGGGTGTCGTGGACCTCTCGACCAATGAGCGGTTCGTGCTGGCCGACATTCCCGGCCTGATCGAAGGCGCCTCGGAAGGGGCCGGCCTCGGCACCCGCTTCCTCGGCCACGTGGAGCGCACCGCCGTCCTGCTGCACCTGGTCGACGCTACCCAGGACGACGTCTCGGTGGCCTGGCTGACCATCGCCGAGGAACTGAAAGCCTATGGCGAGGGCCTGGCCGACAAGCCGCAGATCCTGGCGCTCAACAAGGTCGACGCGCTCGATCCCGAGATCCGCGCCGCCAAGGCCGCCGAACTGGAGGAGGCCAGCGGCGTGAAGCCCCGGCTGATCTCCGGCGTCTCCGGCGAGGGCGTGACGGAGCTGCTGCGCGAAGCCTTCGGCGAGGTCCGCAAGGCCCGCCAGGAGGAAGCCGCCGCCGCACAGCCCGACGAGCCGGAGGGCTGGACGCCTTGAGTCTCGCCGGGGCGAAGCGGGTTGTCGTGAAGGTCGGCTCGGCGCTGCTGGTCGACGAGGCCGGCGCGCCCGACCGCGCCTGGCTGCACGCCTTCGCCGCCGACCTCGCGCGCCTGCGCGAACGCGGCCAGCAGGCGCTGATCGTCTCCTCCGGCGCCGTGGCGCTCGGCCGCCGACGCCTGGGTCTCACCCGCCGCGCCCGGACCCTGCCCGAGAAGCAGGCCGCCGCCGCCGCCGGACAATCGGCGCTGATGCGGGCCTGGGAGGAGGCGCTGGAGCCGCACGGCCTGGTCGCCGCCCAGGTGCTGCTGACCCGCGACGACACCGAGGTGCGCCGCCGCTGGCTGAACGCACACGCCACGCTCGAGGCTCTGCTCGGCCTATCGGTCACGCCCGTGATCAACGAGAACGACACGGTGGTGACCGAGGAAATCCGCTACGGCGACAACGACCGCCTCGCCGCCCGCGTGGCGCAGATGATCGGGGCCGACGCCCTGGTGCTGCTCTCCGACATCGACGGCCTCTACACCGCCGACCCGCGACGCGACCCCTCGGCTCAGCACATCCCGCTTGTCGAACGCCTGACGCCCGAGATCGAGGCTATGGCCGGGGGCGCCAACGCGACCGCCAGCGTCGGCACCGGCGGCATGGCCACCAAGCTCGCCGCCGCCCGCATCGCCCAGGCGGCCGGTTGCGCCACGATTATCACCCTCGGCCGCCGGCCCGCGCCACTGCTGGCCGTCGAGACCGGCGAGCGGGCCACCGTCGTCGCCCCGCACACTACGCCGCGGGCCGCCTACAAGGGCTGGATCGCCGGCTCGCTGCACCCGGCCGGCGCGCTGACCATCGACGCCGGCGCGGCCCGCGCCGTGCGGTCGGGCAAGAGCCTGCTGGCGGCGGGAGTCCGCCGCGTCGAAGGCCGCTTCGGCAAGGGCGACGCGGTGGTGATCCTATCAGAGGACGGCGCCGAGATCGGCCGGGGCCTTTCCCGCTACGACGCCGAGGACGCCGCCCGCATCCTCGGCCTGCGCTCGGCCGCCATCGAGGCGGCGCTCGGCTTCACCTCCGGCCCGATGGTGCATGCCGACGATCTGGCGCTCGCCCGCGACGCGGCCCTTCTATCGTGAAGCTTTTGCGTTAGACGGGAGCGCGATGTCCGCCAACGCCCTCACGGCCCTGACGCCCGGCCAGCCGATCCCTTACGGCGGCGACCGCGTAGCCGTCGTGTCGCCGGCGCTGGCGGCCGCCTTCCGGGCCGGCGACCGGCTGGTGGTCGTGCAGGAAAGCGGCGGCCTCTTGCACATCCCCGCCGCCGACCACGCCCTCGCCGCCGAGGCGGTGGGCCGCGCGTACGACGCCTTCCAGGCCCTGGCGTCCGTGAGCGACGAGGCCATCACCGCCTTCTTCGCCGCCTTCGCCGCGCGGCTGGAGGACGAGGCCGTCTGGTCCGCCATCGCCGCCGCCAACGCCGAGGATGTCGCCTCGGCCCGGGCGCGGGGACGCTCGACCACGCGCCTGGCGGTCTCCGAGACCATGCGGCGCGACATGATCGCCGGCCTGCGCGGCTGGCGCGACACCGCGGGCGGCCGCGGGCGGGTGATCGAGCACCTCGACCACGACGGCTGGTCCATCGACCTCCTGGCCGCGCCGCTGGGCGTGGTCGGCTTCGTGTTCGAGGGGCGGCCCAACGTCTTCGCGGACGCGGCCGGCGTGCTGCGCGGCGGCAACACGGCGGTGTTCCGCATCGGCTCGGACGCCCTCGGCACCGCACGGTCCATGCTGCGCGAGGCGCTGGCGCCGGCCCTCGCCGAGGCGGGTCTGCCGGAAGGGGCGGTCGGGCTGGTCGACAGTCCCGCCCACGCCGCCGGCTGGGCGCTGTTCTCCGATCGCCGGCTGGGGCTCGCGGTGGCCCGCGGCTCCGGCGCGGCGGTGGCGCAGCTGGGGGCGGTGGCGCGGCAGGCCGGCGTGCCGGTCAGCCTGCACGGCACGGGCGGCGCCTGGGTGGTGGCGGCGGCCGACGCCGATCCCGGGCGGTTCGCCGAGGCGGTGTTCCATTCGCTGGACCGCAAGGTCTGCAACACCCTCAACACCTGCTGCATCGTCCGCGCGCGGGCGGGGGAGCTGACGCCGGTGTTCCTGGACGCCCTCCAGCGGGCGGGCGAACGCCGCCGCGGCTGCAAGCTGCATGTGGCCGCCGGCGACGAGGCGATCCTGCCGGCGGCATGGCGCGAGGCCCGCGTCCCGGTAGCTCGCGCCGGGGGCGTGGTCGAGGAACCGCTGGTCGAGGTGCTGGCGTCCGACCAGCTCGGCCGGGAATGGGAATGGGAAGAGACGCCCGAGGTCACCCTGAAGCTGGTCGACAGCATCGAGGAGGCCGTCGCCCTGTTCAACGCCCAGAGCCCGCAGTTCGCCGCCAGCCTGATCTCCGAGGACGCCGAGGCCCAGCGCCGCTTCTACGAGGCGATCAACGCTCCCTTCGTCGGCGACGGCTTCACCCGCTGGGTGGATGGCCAGTATGCGCTGAACAAGCCGGAGCTGGGCCTTTCCAACTGGGAGCACGGGCGGCTCTTCGCGCGCGGCGGGGTGCTCTCCGGGGACGGGGTGTTCACCGTGCGCGCGCGGGTGCGCCAAACGGACCTGTCGCTCGACCGCTCGGCGCCGAAGGGCGCGGCCTGAGGGATGTGGTTCGCGGGACCCGCCCGGCGGATCGTCGCCGCCGGCCGACCGGGCGCGCTGCGGCTCGGATTCACCCTCGCGCCCGGCATGAGGGTGGGCCTCTTCGGCGGCTCGTTCAATCCCACCCACGAGGGCCACGCCCACGTCGCCGAGACGGCCCGCAAGCGCCTGGGCCTCGACCGGGTGATCTGGCTGGTCTCGCCGCAGAACCCGCTGAAGGCCAAGGACGAGACCACCGCCGTGGCCGAGCGCATCGCCAGGGCCCGCCGGTTCGCGCGGGGGCCGGCGATGATCGTCTCCGACGCCGAGAGCCGCATGGGCTCGCACTACACCATCGACACCCTGCGCATCCTGAAGGCGCGATTCCCTGGCGTGGACTTCGTCTGGATCATGGGCGCCGACAGCCTGGCCACCTTCCACCGCTGGCGCGGCTGGACGCAGATCATGCAGGAGGCGCCGGTGGCGGTGGTCTCGCGGCCGTGGATCTCGCTGAAGAGCCGCTTCTCGCCCGCCGCCCGCCGCTTCCAGCACGCCCGGCTCGCCTCGCAGCAGGGCAAGAGCCTTGTGGCGCGCCGCGCGCCGGCCTGGGTCTTCCTGCGCGGACCGTTCAATTTCCTGAGCTCCACGGCGCTGCGCGAACGGCTGCGCCGGCCGGGCCAGGCGGCCGGAAAGATTGGCCGCTGACCAAAGCCCGCGTCCGTGGTATGGGTCGTCCCAGCGAGAGTTGAACAAGGAACCCTTCCGCTGAACCGTGACGCCGCGCCCAGCGCGCCCGAAGGCCCGGCCCCCGCCGCCGATCCTTCCCCTGACCCTTCCTCGGGCGACGCCGCCAGTCGCATCGCCGCCCTGGAAGAAATGCTCCTCGCCAAGCTCGACGACGACAAGGCGCAGGACGTCGTTTTCATCGACCTCAAAGGCAAGTCCCCCGTGGCCGACGGCATGATCGTCGCCTCCGGCCGCTCGCACCGGCATGTCGGCGCGATGGCCGATCACCTGCTGCGGGCGCTGAAGGAAGAGGGCCACGGCAAGTGCCGGGTCGAGGGCCTGCCGCACTGTGACTGGGTGCTGATCGACACCGGGGATGTGATCATCCACCTGTTCCGGCCGGAAGTGCGCCAGTTCTACAACATCGAGAAGATCTGGTCGGTCGAGCCGCCGGCGCGCACCGCCACGAACTGAACTTGCAGAGCGCGCCCGCTCCCGTCCTTCTCCCCCTGTGGGAGAAGGTGGCCGAAGGCCGGATGAGGGGTCTCTCAGAACGCCCCGCCTTCACGAGCCGCAGCTTTCGAAGCGGGCCGCATCTTCGACCCCTCATCCGACCCGCTTCGCGGGCCACCTTCTCCCGCAAGGGGAGAAGAAACCTCGAGGCGTTTCGCTCGTGAAGATCGCAATCGTCGCCGTCGGCCGCCTGGCGCGTTCGCCGGAAACCGAACTGGTCGCGACCTACGCGGAGCGCGCCTCCGCCGCGGGGCGGGCGCTGGGCCTGGGACCGGTCAGCGTCATCGAGGTCGAGAGCCGCAAGCCCGGCAAGGCCGCCGAGGCGGAGGCGCTTCTTCCCCATCTGGTGGACAGCCACGTCATCGCCTGCGACGAGCACGGCAAGGCCCGCCCCTCGCGCGCCTTCGCCACCGAGCTCGCCCGCCTGCGCGACGACGGCGTGCGGCGCGTCGCGCTGGTCATCGGCGGGGCGGACGGGCTCGACCCGGCCCTGCTGGCCGCCGCGCAGGACAGGCTCGCCTTCGGACCCCAGACTTGGCCGCACGCCCTGGCCCGCGCCATGCTGGCCGAGCAGGTTTACCGCGCGGTCACCGTCCTGGCGGGCTCGCCCTATCACCGCGATTGAGCTAGCCCTAGGCCGTGGCCCGCTTCGCCCACCATGCCGCCCTCGCCTGCGCGCTCGCCATCGGCGCGACGGCGAAGGCCGCGCCCGAGCCGCTGGCGGCCCTGAACGCCCGTGAGGAAGCGGCTGAGGACCGAGAGGGGCGGGCGCGCAACGAACTCTCCCACCTTTTGGGCGTGCTGCAGCAGTGGCGACGCGACCCGCCGCCGGCCCTGCTGGTCAATCCGGACGACGCCAAGGACGCCGTGCGCGCGGCCATTCTGGTCAAGGCCCTGACTCCGGAGCTGCAGCGACGGGCCAACCTCTACGCCGCCCAGGCCGAGGGGGTCGCGCGCCAGCGGCGGGTCTCGGCGGCCGCCAGCGAGGCCCTGTTCGCCTCCGAAAGCGCCTTCGCCGACGAGGCGCCCAATCCGGTCTCCGACGTGGCGGGGCTGCGCCCGCGCCTGGCCGAACCGCCGGCGCCGCCCGGGCCGCCGCCGACCCCCGGCAGCCTGCTCAAGCCCTCGGCCGGCCCGGTCACGACGCCGTTCGGCCGCACTCTGGTCTCAGGAGCGCCCGCAACGGGGATGACCATCCGCACCGCGCCCGGCGCCCCGGTGCGGTCTCCGGGCCGGGCGACGGTGCAATATGTGGGTCCCGCCAGAGGCTTAGGCGTTATTCTGATCTTGAGAATGGCCGGGGGATACCATCTAGTGCTGGCAGGTCTCGACCGGGCGACGGTCGGGGCCGGACAATCGGTCGCGGCCGGGGAGCCTTTGGGTTCGATGGGCGATGGCCGACAGTCGGCGACGGACCTCTACTTCGAGGTCCGGGACCAGGGTCGTCCCACCGACCCGGCCAGGTGGCTGGCGGCGGGAACGGGGCGACCGAGCGGGGGTTAGCGTTCCGCGCGGCGCGGGTTTCGCCGTTGAGCGCGACAGGCGGAAGTGGTTCCCGGTTCCGTCGGCCGGCGCGCTCAAGGTCATAGATTTGAGCGTTTTCGATGCTCGAAAACGCTCAGGGAGTAAGGCGACCAGATGCGCAAGTACCTGATGATCGGCGTTTCGGCCTTCGTGCTCGGCGCGGGCTCGATGGCCTATGTGAGCCAGCAGGCCGCGGCCACCCAGAGGCCCGATCCGCGCACCTACCGGATGTTGCAGCTGTTCGGCGACGTCCTGGACACCGTCGAGCGCCAGTACGTGACCAAGGTCGACGAGGACAAGCTGATCGAGGCGGCCATCGACGGCATGCTGACCTCGCTCGACCCGCACTCCGGCTATCTGAACCTCGAAGATTTCGACGACATGCGCGACATGACGCGCGGCGAGTACGGCGGCCTGGGCATCGAGGTCACCAGCGAGGAGGGCGTGGTCAAGGTGATCGCGCCGATGGACGGCACCCCGGCGGCCAAGGCCGGCATCCTGGCCGGCGATTACATCACCGCGGTCAACGGCGAGAGCGTGCTGGGGCTGTCGGTGACCGACGCGGTCAAGCAGATGCGCGGCCCGCCGGGCGAGAAGATCACCCTGACCATCGCCCGCGAGAAGCAGGACCCCTTCGACGTCAGCCTGACGCGCGACACCATCAAGCCGAAGTCGGCCACCGCCAAGATGCAGGGCGACTATGGCCTGCTGCGGATCTCGACCTTCAACGAGAAGACCACCGAGGAGGCGGAAGCCGCGCTCGGCGAACTGATGGCCAAGAACCCGAACATGAAGGGCCTGATCCTCGACCTGCGCTCCAACCCCGGCGGCCTCCTGGATCAGGCGGTCGGCGTCTCCGACATCTTCCTGGACGGCGGCGAGGTGGTCTCCCAGCGCGGTCGCGATCCGCGCGACATCGAGCGCTACAACGCTCGCCCCGGCGACCTGTTGAACGGCAAGCCGATGGTGGTGCTGGTCGATTCCGGATCGGCCTCGGCGGCCGAGATCGTGGCCGGCGCCCTGCAGGATCGCCGCCGGGCCGAGGTCGTGGGCCTGACCACCTTCGGCAAGGGCTCGGTGCAGACGGTCATCCCGCTGCGCGGCGGCGAGGACGGGGCGCTGAAACTGACCACGGCGCGCTATTACACGCCCTCCGGCCGCTCCATCCAGAAGACCGGCATCGAGCCGGACCTGGAGGTGGCGCGCACCCGCGAACAGGCGCAGATCCTGGCCAACAAGTCGTTCCAGTTCTCCGAGGCGAGCTTCAAGAATGCGCTCAACGCCGAGGAGGGCAAGGAGCGCCGCGGGGCCCACACCCCGGCCG
>JADZBR010000340.1 GCA_020852035.1 Caulobacteraceae bacterium | reverse complement strand
TGAGCAGTTCGGTCGGCAGGCTGGCGAGCTTTTCCACATCGCCGGGCTCGACGCCGATCTCGGCGAGGTAGGCGCGGGCGATCTCGCTGGCGCCCCTGGGGTCCGCACCGGTGAGGCCCGGCCCGCTCTGGATGATCGCCTTGTGGAACAGGCCCTTCGCGCCCGGCATCGCCTGCAGCAGCGAGACCTTCCAGCCGCCGCCGCTCTCGCCGAAGATGGTGACGTTGCCCGGATCGCCGCCGAAGGCCGCGATATTGTCGCGCACCCACTCCAGCGCCAGCACGATGTCCAGCATCCCGGCGACGCCCGACTGGGCGTAGTCGGGGCCGAAGTGGTCGGCCAGGTGCAGGTAGCCGAAGACGTTGAGCCGGTGGTTCACCGTCACGGTCACCACATCGCCCTTCCGGGCCAGCGCCCCGCCGTCGTACATCGCCGCCCCGCCCGAGCCGTTGGCGAAGCCGCCGCCGTGCAGCCAGACCATCGTCGGGCGCTTGGCTTCATCGAGCCCCGGCGTCCAGACGTTGAGGAACAGGCAGTCTTCCGAGGAGGCCGGCTCGTCCGGCGCCGGGGGATCGCCCGCCGACGAGTTGCGCTCGCCGGGCGCGAGGCCCGACTGGATCGCCGGCGCCCCATAGCGCGTGGCGTCGGCCGGCGCGGTCCAGGGCTCCGGTCGCCGCGGCGGCCTGAAGCGCAGCGCGCCGGTCGGCGGCGCGCCGTAGCGCAGGCCCTTGAAGACCTTCAGCCGGTCCTCCTCGTAGCCCTGCACGGGGCCGTTGGAGGTCGGCGTGGCGCCGGTCCGGACGAGCGGCGCGAGCGCGATATCGTCAGCCATCTTGGGTCTCCTCCTGATGCGGCGCGTCTGGCGGCGCCTTCGGGTTCAGCTCTGCAGGGCCTTGCGGACCTCCGGGTCGGGATCGTTCACCAGCCGGCTCTCGACGTCGAAGATCATCGTCGGCCGGGCGCTCGCATCGTAGCGCGGCCAGTCGGGCAGGCCGGCGGCGTTGGGATTTCCCGTGTGGGCGAAGGCGATCCAGGCGGCGCTCATCTGGTCGGCCACCGTCTGCGGGTCCGGGCCGGGGCCGACCAGGGCCCGGCAGGTCTCGACGTTGTCGAACATCAGCGCCGTCTCCAGCGAGTGGCCGGCCTTGTAGACCCCGCCGCCGATCGGGGTCTCCCAGTCCATGCGGTACATGTAGACCGGCGCGCTCTGGGCGGCCTTGCGCTCGGCCAGGATCAGGGTGTCGCGGGTGAAGCCGGTGGCGGTGGCCAGCGCGGTCATCAGGTAGGTCGGCGAATAGTCCGGCCGCGCCCGACGCAGGGCGGCCAGCAGCGGCTCGGCCTTCGGCCCTGCCACGGCGGCGGCCATCTGGCTCAGTTGCGCGTCGGTGAGGCTGCCATGCCAGGGCTGCGAGGCCATGAAGAGGGCCGCCTCGTCCTTGTTTGTCCCGACCAGCAGGGGAATATCGCCCGCCTGGGCCGGGGCATCGGGCGTGAAGGGATCGCGCGGCAGGGTCTGGGCGTCGATGATCGGCGCCTGGGTGAAGTGGAACCCCTCGCTGGCCGCCCGCGCCTGCACCGCGTAGTTGGCCTGGAAGATGGCCGCGGCCGGGATCGCCTGCAGGGCGGCCGCGTCGCCCCTGGCCACGCCCAGCTCGGCGATCAGCGCCTCGGCGGTGCGGACCGCGCCCTCCCGGTCGGCGGCCTTCAGGCCGGGGCCGCTCTGCACGATGGCCTTGTGCGCCAGGCCCTTGGCCGCCGGCATGGCCAGCAGGGCGCAGACCTTGGCCCCGCCCCCCGACTGGCCGAAGAGGGTGACGTTGGCCGCATCGCCGCCGAACGCGGCGGCGTTGTCCCGCACCCATTCCAGCGCCGCCACCAGGTCCACGAGGCCGGCGTTGGCGCTGCTGTCGTAGTCCTGGCCGAACAGCCCCTCCAGCGCCGAGAAGCCGAAGGCGTTCAGCCGGTGGTTCACCGTCACCACCACTACGCCGCCCTTGCGGGCGAGATTGCCGCCGTCGAAGGTCGGCCAGGCGCCCGAGCCGTAGGCGTAGCCGCCGCCGTGCACCCAGACCATCACCGGCCGCTTGACCTTGGTGTCCAGCGCCGGCGTCCAGACGTTGAGGACCAGGCAGTCCTCGTTACCTTCGCGGCTTTCCTGCGCGGTCGGCCAGACGCCGAGCAGCGACTTGCCCAGCGCCGAGGAGGGCTCGCCGGACGGGCGGGCATACATCTGCACCGCCGGATGGCCGTAGGCGACGGCGCTGACCGGCTCCGTCCAGGGCGTCAGCGGCTGCGGCGGGCGGAACCGGAACGGTCCGACCGGCGGGGCGGCGTAGCGCAGGCCCTTGAAGGTCGAAATCCCGCGGTCGAGATAGCCGCGCACCGGGCCAGTTGTAGTGGCGACGACCCCCGTCGGCGGCGCCAGCGCCAGCGCCGGCCGCGCCAGGCCCGCCAGCGCCAGGGCGCTGCCGAGCCGCAGGAAGTCACGCCGGTTCGGTGCGATCCGCGAGGCGTCCATCTTCCCGCGTCCCTGTCCCTGTCAGCCGCCGCTGGATGGGCGGCGCAGCGCCAATTCGCTGCGTCCTCTGGAATATCGAATGGGCTGAAAACCACCGCGCCCGCCACGATTGTGCGGCGCGCATGGCCGCGACGTCAACGCCGCCGGCCCGCCCGCGGCGGGATAGCGATGGGCAGGCCGGCAAATGCGCGATACCCCTGGGGCGGTCCAACTGCTAGGTCCCCTGCCATGCGCGACATCGATCTTTTCCTGTCCGGCGGCGCCTTCCGCGGCGCGTCCGGCCGCTACGGCGACGTCTACAATCCCAACACCGGCGAGGTGCAGGCCCGCGTGCAGCTGGCCACGGCCGGCGAGGTGGACC
>JADZBR010000339.1 GCA_020852035.1 Caulobacteraceae bacterium | reverse complement strand
GGGCGGACTTGCAGATAGGTTAAGTCGGCAAACCCAGGGTTGCCGGTCGCACCGGCCGGCAAGAAGAAAGGGGCGGCGGATCGCTCCGCCGCCCCGTGAAAGGCTCTTGGCGAACCTGTCGTTTAGAAGCGGTACTGCACCTCGACGCCGTAGATGCGCGGCGGCACCAACTCGTAGTTGGGGGCCGCGAACGATGCCGGCGGGTTGCGCTGCGAGCCGGGAACGGCGGCGGCGTAACCGTCCTGATTGAACACGTTCTTCACGTAGGCGATCAGGGTGTATTTGGCGTCGACCGGCCGCCAGAAGGCGCGCAGATCGACCTGATCCCACGACGGGGCCTCGTTGTAGTCCCGCGTGAAGACGTTGGCGTAGGACTCCGTCCGGTAGACGTAGGTTGCGCCCAGGGTCAGCGACCCGGGGTCGAAGTCGAAGGTGTAGTTGCCGTTCAGGGCGATCTTGTGCTTCGGCGCCTGGGGCAGGCGGTTGCCCTTCACGCTGATCGCCCCGGCGGTGACGTTGTCGTTGGTGTCGACCAGGAAGTCGTTCGACAGGATCTTGGTCGGGTTATAGCCGTAGTCGAGCGTCAGCCGCAGTTGCGGGGTCGGCTGCCAGATGGTGGAAAGCTCAAGGCCGCTGGAGCGCGACTTCTCGATGTTCACGAACTGGCCGACGTTGGTCGGGCCGACGCGCACCGACACCGGGGCCTGCAGGTTGCGGTAGTCGATGTAGAACAGGGCCAGGTTCATCTGCACCGTCGGCCAGTTCTTCTTCAACCCGATCTCATAGGCGTTGGCGAACTCGGAGTCCGCCAGCGGGACGGCCAGCATGCCGCCGGCCGAGAAGCCGAACGCCTTGTAGCCGCGGCTGTAGCGGGCGTAGGCCATCGTGTCGTCGTCCGGCTCCCACTGCACGCCGATGGTGCCGGTCACCGCGTCGTCGCTGTGCTTGAGGTTGCGGCTGGCGATGCCGGTGAGCGGGTCGATCACATACTGACGGCAGGGGGTCGCCGATGTGCCGGAGCAGACCAGCGGGTTGGTGACGCCCTCGATCGAGACGCCGGTCGCGGTCTTGGGCGCGAGGGTGTCGGTGAGGTCCATCGCGCCGTTGCCCAGGCCGTTGAGGCCGGCCAGCGCCGGGATGCCGAGCACCGGGGCCAGTTGCGCAAGGGCGTTGAGGTTGCCCAGCAGGCTGCCCCAGTTGGCGGCGGTCCCGGGGCCGAAGCCGCTGAGGCCGAGCGCTGGATAGAGGCCGGGGTAGCAGGCGTCCGAGTTACAGACGATGCGCCGGTATTCGGTGCCGAACTTCTTGTCCTTGGTGTAGCGCAGGCCGAGGGTGAACTTCAGCTGGTCGGTGGCTTCCCAGTCCAACTGGCCGAACACGGCCTTGCTCTGGGTGGTCAGGGCGTAGTTGCCGGTCGACCAGAACTGCTCGGGGTTCGGCGCGGCGCCGAGGATCGGCGTCGCCAGGTTGGACGGGCCGACCAGGAAGAAGTCGGCGGTGCTGCCCGTGCCGGTGTATCTTTCCTGGAACTGGAAGGCCCCGACGATCCATTGCAGCGGGCCATCGTGGGTCGAGGAGATGTTGATCTCGTTCGAGAACCACTTCGGGTATTCGAAGTAGTGATAGCCGTTGTTGGCGTTGACCGTCAGCGGCTGGCAGTTCACCGGCGACAGGCTGGCCGCGTAGAGGCCGCCGATGGTGCCGCAGATCGAACCTGGCGCCAGCGGAATCTGATAGCTCGCGATGTTGGTCGCGTCGGTGTCGCCGTAGAGGTCGTACTTATACTCCTGGATGCCGCCGACGTATTTCACGTCGAAGCTCGGGAAGTGATAGACGAACTGGGTGGTGAACGAGTTGACGTCGCGCAGGCGCACGCGCTGCGGGATGTTGGTGTTGAAGTCGTGCTCGTCGGCCAGCGCCGGGTTGCTGGTGATCGTGCTGGGCCCGAACCGCGTCACGCTGCCCGGGACCACGCCGTTGCCGTAGCCGAAGACCGAGTTGTAGACGACCGGATAGTTCGGATCGAGCAGGCCGCCCTCGTGGGGGCCCGCCAGATAGCCGGCGCGGGCGCCGGGGCCGCCGCGGTTGTGCCAGACGAGGGTCTTGTAGGAGGCCCACCATTCGGCGTTCTCGCCGAGGTCCGCCTCGATCTGGCCCTGGAACTGGTACTCGTCGCGCTTGGAGTCTTCGGAGGGGCCGTCGTTGACGTTGGTGTAGTAGCCCTTGCGCTGGTCGCGCTTGTAGCCCGACAGCCGGAAGCGCAGGCCGTCGGTGATCGGCCCGCCGACCGCCGCCTGCAATTCGGTGAAGCCGTAGTTCTCGGCGATGCCCCGCACCTCGGCGGTGAACTCTTCCGGCGGGCGGACCGAGATCACGTTGACGGTGCCGCCGATGGCGTTGCGGCCGTAGAGGGTGCCCTGCGGCCCGCGCAGGATTTCGACGCGCTCCACGTCGATCGGCGGGTTGCCGGCCAGCACGGTCGAGGTGGTGAACAGGCCGTCGATGTAGATCGACACCGCGCCGTCCACCGCGTGCACGTTGGTCAGGCGCCCGATGCCGCGCATGCTCGCCCGGTCGTTGGCCGACTGATAGGTGAAGCCAGGCGTGAAGTTGGTCAGGTCCTGGATCGTGTTGATCCCGACCTTGTCGCGCTGTTCGCCGCTGAAGGCGGTGATGGCGACCGGCACGTCCTGCAGGCTCTGCTCGCGCTTTTCGGCGGTGACCACCAGTTCTTCGATAAGGCTGCCGCCGGGCTGATCCTGCGCCATAGCCGGTGCGGCCGTGACCGCCATGAGGGTGGAGGCGCTCGCCAGTAGCAGTCCGCGCAGACCCGTATTCGACATCAACTATCCTCCCAGCACGGGCGAGAGCGCCCGATGTTTCCTGACTGGCCGCGTTGTTGTGGTTGTCGGCCGGCGGCGTCGGCCTTTGAAAACTCCAAAGATCAGACTGATTTTGACACGGCGGTTCCGCGAAGCCGGGACCCGGTGACGAAGGTGTTGCAAAACAGGCCCGACAGGCTGTCGGGCGACCAGACGCCGGCCTGCGCCAACCCTGGCGCTGCGGCCATCGGTGGCGCGCCGGACGCGCCCATGACGAGCAAGCTGCGTGGGCGCAGGCTGGTCGGCATCTTTAGCTTCCTCCCAGGACGTCGAAGCTCTGTCGGCCCCTGTCCGTCCGCGTCGCGCACGATTGAGCTGTGGCCCGCGACCCTGCCCCAGCCCGGATAACGACGGTCAACCCAGCCCGTGAAGCTGTCAATGGGGACGGCGTTAAGTTATCAATGTTCTCTTACGGCCACGCTTGCAAATGTGACTAAAAACCCACGCAAATCGCCGGAATTCGCCTTGGCGGCGAGCCGGTGTTACTTGCCGGTGAAGGTTCCCCTGCGTCATTCCCCGGCCAGGACCAGTCGAGTCGCGGCGAATGCTGGGGCCTCGACCGGCGGCGACGCTGGCCTTGACGGGTTCGATGGGCATATGAGGCCAGATGACTGACGATACGGCGCAAGAGCGCGCGCTCGTGCTGCTGTCGGGCGGGCAGGATTCCAGCGTCTGCCTGGCCTGGGCGCTGGCGCGGTACGGCCCTGTGGAGACCGTCGGCTTCGACTACGGCCCGCGGCATGCCGTGGAGCTGGAGGCGCGGCTGGCCGTGCGCGCGGCCCTGGCCCGGCGGCCGGGCGGCGAGCGGCTGGGCGAGGACCACACCGTCGACATCAAAAGCTTCGGCGCCATCGGCCGCACGGCGATGACCGAGGCGCGGGCCATCGAGGTCGACGCGCGCGGCCTGCCGACCACCTTCGTGCCGGGGCGCACCCTGGTCTTCCTGACCTATGCCGCGGCGCTGGCCGACCGGCGGGGGATGCAGGCGCTGGTCGGCGGCATGTGCGAGACCGACTTCTCGGGCTATCCCGACTGCCGGCGTGACACCCTGGACGCGCTGCAGCAGGCGCTGAACCTCGGCATGGCGCGGGACTTCGTGATCGAGACGCCCCTGATGCGCCTGACCAAGGCGGAGACCTGGGCGCTGGCCAAGGGATTGGGCGGGGAGGACCTGGTCCGGCTGATCGTCGAGGACAGCCACACCTGCTACCTCGGCGAGCGCGGCTGGGCGCATGACTGGGGCCACGGTTGCGGGACCTGCCCGGCGTGCGAGCTGCGCGCCAGGGGCTGGGACGAGTGGGTGGCGTCGGGGCGTCCGGCGC
>JADZBR010000338.1 GCA_020852035.1 Caulobacteraceae bacterium | reverse complement strand
GTTGCGCGCCGCGTCGTCCAGCAGGATGGCGCGGACCACCGCCTTAAGGTCGCCGCGCACCCCCTGGCCGTTGTTGTCGAACACCGCCGAGACCCGCTTCACGTAGGCCGGCGAGGGGTTGGAGACGACCAGCTGCTGGATCAGCCGCCTGGAGATGTAGGGGCCGGTGTTGGGGTGCTCGAACACCGCATCGACCACCGCCTTGACGCTGTCCTGCTGGCTGGCGCCGGCCGGCACGGTGCGGCCGAGGAAGCTCTTGGCCCCGGTGTCGTAGCGCGCCGGGACCGGGATCATCGGCGAGACATAATCGATCTGGTTGTTGTCGGTGATCGCCGCGCCGTTCAGACGGGCGTAGGTCCAGCCGGTGAGCGCGCGGGCCACGCCGCGCACGTCGTCGGGCGTATAGGTGGGAATCTCCGCGCCGGTGGTGTCCAGTTGCGGCGAGCCGTCCGGGTTGAGCCGGTTCACCCCCAGGGAGAAGAGCTGCATCAGCTCGCGGGCGTAGTTCTCGTTGGGCGAGGTGGCCCGCGAGTCGGCCATGTCGAGGTAGTCGCCCATCACCGGGTTGAAGGTCACCTGCTCCAGGATGTCGCGGTAGTTGCCGAAGGCGTTGGCGAGCAGGATCTCGTGGAAGGCGGCGATGCCAGCGGTCGACTTCACCTCGTTCTCGGAGGCCACCAGGATCTGGCCGAGCGCGAAGGCCACCCGCTGGCGCAGCTGGTCCTCGCCGTTCACGGCGTTGGCGTAGAACCGCATCGAGACCGGGATCGAGGTGAAATGCTCGCGGTTGCAGTTGGTCGACGCCTGGCCGGTCAGACCGCTGCAGAAGTTGCGCTTCACCGCCCGCGTCGCGAGGTCGGCGTAGGTCGAGCGCTGCGTATTGAGCTGGGCGTCGACCCAGGTCGCCGCGCCCTGCTGGGTGATCTTCGCCACTAGGTCTGGGCTGGGGCCGAAGCTCGCCTGCTTGGCCAGTCGCACCGCCTCCGGCCGCATCATCGCCGGCGGCTGGGCCGGCGGGGCGGGCGGCGGCAGCCGCGGGCCCACCCAGGCCAGGCCCAGCCCGCCGGCGCCCGCGAGGCCGGCCATCGAAAAGCCGATCAGATATCGCCGCATGTCCCCCTCCCCCTCCGGCTCAGCCGCCGTAGGCCCACTCGGGCTGGCCGTAGACACCCACCAGATCGACCAGGAACGGCGCCCCGTCGGCCAGGTCGGCGAGGTAGGCGTTGGACGCGCGGGCCAGCATCCCGAGGTCCGCCTTGGCCGCCTCGGTCAGCAGCCAGCCGACCATCGCCGCCTTGGTCCCGACGCCGGAAAGCCCGTCGCCGCCGTAGATCGCGAAATAGTCGGCGCGGGTGAGGGTCTGGCCGCCGATCTCGAACGTCGTGTTGAGGATGGCGTCCAGCCGCTCGGCCGAGGGCGCGAGGCCGAAGATGTCGGCATAGGCCCTGGCGGTCGCCGCCGAGAGCGTCAGCCCGCCGTAGTCGGCCTGGAAGGCCGCCGCGCCCTCGCCGACCTTGCCCAGGTTGACGGCGAAGTTGATGTAGCGGTTCTCGATGTTGAACGACTGGTAGTAGGCCGAGTTGAGGTTGTTCGGGTTCGGCCCGGTCGGCGAGACCAGGTAGTCGAAGCCGCCCTTCGATGGCGCCTCGCCGAGGAAGAACTGGTAGCTCATCGCCGCCACCGCGGTGGTCTGGTCGGCGCGCGCGACGATGGCGTCGAAGGCCTGGGCGAGCGTTTTGGTCCCGGCGTTCACCTCCGCCGTCAGCCCGCCCACGAAGGCTTGCGCCTCGCCGGACAGCGGCTGGGCGCGCATCACGTTCTCGTAGGCGTAGAACAGCGCCGTGGCGGTGAGCGCGCCGACGATCTGGATCGCGCGGTCGGTGAACTGCAGCACCTCGATGTCCGTCAGTGCATCGAGGCCCTCCGGCGCGCCGGGCCGCAGGTCCTGCACCCGCCACTGGCCATCGTCGCCCCGCCACCAGGCGAAGCTGGCCGAGGCGCCGCCGTAGCCGGCCCGGTCGGTCCCCGCCCCGCCGTTCAGCAGGTCATCGCCGCCGACGCCGCGAAGCATGTCGTCGCCGCCGAGGCCGTTCAGCGTGTCCGGGCCGTTGGAGCCGGAAATGGAGTCCGGCCCCGCCGTCGGCTGGTCGAGCGGCGGGCTGAAGATCACATAGCCGACGCCCGTCTCGCTGACCCCGGCGCCCTGGCCGTAGGGCGCGCCGATCAGGATGTCGTCCAGGCCGTCGCCGTTGAAGTCGCCATAGCCGGCCACCGAGGCGCCGGCCGCATCGTCGGCGCTGGCGCCCAGGAACCGCACGCTGGCGGTCCCCGCCAGACTGAGGTCGACATCGGGCGCCGCCCCCGCGCGGCCGTAGATCACGAAGGCGCCGCCGGCCTCCGCCCCGGCGGCCGGGTCGCGCCCCGGCGCGCCCACCAGGATGTCGGCGAGGCCGTCGCGGTTGAGGTCTCCCGCCGCCGAGACCGAGAGGCCCGTCAGGTCCTGCGTCGCGCCACCGAGGATGCGGAAGCCCTGCTGGGCGGTCAGGGCGGAAAGCTCGAGTCCGTCGCCGAAGCCGCCGGCGCGCCCGTAGATCACATAGACCGCGCCCGCGTCGCCCCGCCCGCCCGGATCGGCCGCCGGCGCGCCGAGCGCGAAGTCGGCCAGGCCGTCGCCGTTGACGTCGCCCAGCGCCGCCAGGGCGTCACCCGCCCGCTCGCCAGCCGTCGCGCCCGAGAAGCGCGCCACGCCGGCGCCCGGCGCCGCGAGGTCGACCGTCGCCGCGAAGCCCGTGGCCGAGCCGAACAGCAGCCAGGCCGAACCGGCCTCGTAGCGACCGTTTGGACTGGCGGTCGGGGCGCCGATCAGGAGGTCGCCATAGCCGTCGCCGTTGACGTCGCCGGCCGCCGCCACCGCCTCGCCGGCCCAGTCGCCATCGAGCGCGCCGGCGATGCGAAAGCCGTTGGCCCCGTCCAGCGCCGAAAGGTCGATCTCGGCGGCGAAGCCGGACGCCTTGCCGAACACCACATAGGCCGAGCCGGCCCAGTCGCGCCCCGAAGGGTCGGCCTGCGGCGCGCCGATCACCAGGTCGTCGAAGCCGTCGCCGTTCAGGTCGCCGGCCGCGGCCACTGAATAGCCGAAGGCGTCATTGCCCGCCCCGCCCTCGATACGGAAGCCATTGGCGCCGGTGAGGCCCGCCAGCGACAGGCCGCCGGCCGGACCGCCGGCGGCGCCGAAGACCACACAGGCCGCGCCCGGCCGCGCGCCGCCGGCGTCGGCCTGCGGCGCGCCGATCACCAGGTCGTCGAAGCCGTCGCCGGTGAGGTCGCCGGCCCCGGCCACCGACCAGCCGGCGAGGTCGGCGGCGGTCAGCCCGTCGATCTTGAGGCTGCCCTGCGCCGGCCCGCCAAGGCCCAGCGAGACCGGCCAGTCGGCGCGGCCGTAGACGATGTAGACCCCGCCGGCGTCGGTTCGCCCCGAGGGGTCGCGGCCGGGGGCGCCGATGACCAGATCGTCGAAGCCGTCGCCGTTGAAATCGCCGATCACGGCGACCACCGAAGCCCCGTCCCCGATGGCCTCTCCGGTGAGCCGCACACCGTTGCCGCCGTTCAGGGAAGCAAGGTCAAAACTCGATGAAAACAACGGCATAAGCTGAACAACCCCGACCCGCGACTCAAGTCGTCACCATCACGCTAGCGCGCCGGCGCGCACCCTTCGTGACGACAAAACCGCGCGGTCGGCATTGCGCGTTAACACCCCCTAACGAGAGGTTACCGACGCCATCGGCGGGCCGCGGACAGTCAAAATGCCGCGGCGAGCGCCGGCCGGCCCATGTGTGTCAATCGCCGCTTAAGGGCGTGACGGGCGCCGCCGCGCGGCCTTAAGGTCGGGCGATCGGGAGGAGCTTTGGATGCGGTTCGAGGATTACGCCAGACACGACGGGCTCGCCCTGGCCGAGCTGGTGCGAAAGGGCGAGGTCTCGCCGCTGGAGCTGGTCGAGACGGCCATCGAGGGGATCGAGCGCCACAACGGCGCGCTCAATGCGGTGGTCCACAAAGCCTATGACGAGGCTCGCGCGACGGCCGGCAAGCCGCTGGAGGGCCCGTTCGCCGGCGTGCCGTTCCTGATCAAGGACCTGGGCCTGGAGGTCGCCGGCTGGCCGCGCACCTCCGGCAGCCGGTTCTCCACCGACGCGCCGGATACGCGCGACAGCGAGCTGGTGACCCGCTTTCGCAAGGCCGGCGTGGTGCTGGTCGGCAAGACCAATACACCGGAGTACGGCATCCCCGGCGTCACCATCTCCGACAGGCTGGGCGCCTGCCGCAATCCCTGGAACACCGACCACGTCTCCGGCGGCTCGTCCGGCGGCGCGGCCTCGGCGGTGGCGGCCGGGCTCGTGCCGCTGGCCCACGCTAGCGACGGCCTGGGCTCGATCCGCATCCCGGCCGCCTGCTGCGGCCTGGTGGGGCTGAAGGTCACCCGCGACCGCAACCCGAACGGGCCGGACGACTACGACCGCGCCATCGGCTTCTCCGTCGACCACGTGGTCAGCCGCAGCGTGCGCGATTCAGCCGCCATGCTGGATGCCACCGGCTATGCGGAAGCCGACAGCCCCTATGCGCCGCCGCCCAAGGCGCGGCCCTATCTGGAGGAAGCGACCACCTCCCCCGGCAAGCTGCGGATCGGCTATTCCAGCCGCACGGCCTCCGGCCGGCCGATCGATCCGGAGGTGCAGGCCGCCTTCGAGGGTATCGTCGAGACCCTGCGCGGGCTCGGCCACGAGCTCGTCCCGCATGACATCGAGCTCGACTGGCGCACGCTCTACCGCGCCCAGAGTCTGGTCTCGGCCGGCAACTTCTCGGCCGGGATGAAGCGCAGGATCGAACTGCTCGGCCGCGAGCCGGGGCCGGACGACCTGGGTCCCCTGGCCCGCCGCGGCTACGAGGGCGGCATGCGGATCAGCGGCCAGGACTCCATGTGGGGCTGGCAGCAGCTCAGGGTGATGGAGCGCCAGATCCTGGCCAGCCTGCAGCCCTTCGACGTCTACTTCTGCCCGGTGCTCGGCACCCCGCCGCCGCGGGTCGACGACATGGACCCGAGCAAGATCGAACTGCGCGAGTTCGACCGCCGGCAGAGCACCTCGTTCCCGTTCACCCCGCCGTTCAACTTCACCGGCCAGCCGTCGATGTCGCTGCCGCTGGCCTGGTCCGCCTCGGGCCTGCCGCTGGGGATGATGTTCACCGCCCGCTACGCCGACGAAGCCACCCTGTTCCGCCTGGCGGGCCAGCTGGAGGACGCCCTGCCCTGGCGCGATCGCCGCCCGTCGCTGGCCGCCTGATGGCCAAGGTCGTCGACTCCGAGGCCGGATGGCGCAACTGGTCGGGCAGCGT
>JADZBR010000337.1 GCA_020852035.1 Caulobacteraceae bacterium | reverse complement strand
CCGGCTCGGTGCCCGTGGGCCCGGCCACCGTGGGCCTGGCCGCCTACTATTCGCCGGACTTCTTCGGCGCGGTGGACGAGGCGCTCTACTACGAGGTCAACGCCGCCGTGCCGATCGGCGCATCGCCGTTCGCCGTTTCCGGCGCGCTCGGCCGCCAGGAGCTGGAAGGGCCGGGCGACTATACCACCTGGAACCTCGGGGTGAGCGACACCCTCAACGACCACCTCGGTTTCGACCTTCGCTATTGGGACTCGGCCGACACCGGCAGCTTCGGGCCTTACTACGACGCCCGCGTGGCGCTCGGGGTGAAGGCCACCTTCTAGCGCTCCCGCCCGCTCGACGCGCGAAGCCGCCGCGGTCTGGCCGCGGCGGCTTTCTTCATGCGCATTTGGCCCCGCCGCCGGCCTTCGCTATGGTCGCGCCGCCGGCCGCCGGGGAAACTGTGCATGCATCGCGTCGCCTTTCGCACCTCGACGCTCCTGGCCGACGCCGGGATCGCCGCTCTGGCCTTCGTCGCCGGTTACTTCCTTTCCCCTTCGCGCCTGCCGAACTTCGGGTTCGATGGGCGGCCCGACACCCTCAACCTGCTGGCGCTCGCCGCGCTCTACACGGCGCTGGCGGCGGCTTTCTCAGTGCTCTGGCGCAAGGACCTGTCGCCGTGGCGCTATGTTTCGGCGCCCGACGTCCTGCTGCTCAGCCGGATCGTGCTCTGCACCGTGGTGGTGTTCCTGGCGGCGGTCTTCCTGCTGGACCGCGCCCAGACCCTGCCGCGTTCGGCGCTGGCGATGGCCGGGCTCTTCCACATCATCGGGCTGACGGGGGCCAGGCTGGCCCGCCGGATGCTCTACGAGCGGGCGGGCGGCGGATTCGCCAGCTTCGGCGCCGTGCGCTGGCCACAGGCGCCGCCGCTGCTGCTGGTCGGCCCGACGCGGATGGCCGAGGCCTATCTGCGCGAAGCCTTCCGCACCGGCCAGCGGGCCTATGAGCCGGTCGGCATCATCTGCCCAAGCGAGGACGAAGTGGGCCAGCAGGTCCGCGGCGTCTGCATGATCGGCGCCTTCGCGACCTTCGAGGAGGCGCTGGCGGACCTGCGCCACTGGAACCGTTATCCACTCGCCATCCTGCTGCTCGACGAGCCGACGCGGATGCCGGGCCTGCCGCGCGACCTGGTCGGTCGTCTGCGGACCGAAGGGGTGAAGATCCTGCGCCGCGCCAGCCTGGTCGAACTGCGCGGCGAGAGCGTCGCCGACGCCATCCAGGAAGTGACGGTCGAGGAACTGCTGACCCGCGCGCCGGTGGAGCTGCCGCACGACGAGGCGCGCCGGCTGATCGAGGGGCGGCGGGTGCTGGTGACCGGCGCCGGCGGCAGCATCGGCTCCGAACTCGCCCGCCAGGCCGCCCTGCTCGGTTGCGCGCATATCTCGCTGCTCGACCAGTCGGAAACGGCGCTGTTCGAGATCGACCGGCAACTGGGGGAGAGCCACCCCGAGCTCTCGCGACGCACGCTGCTCTGCGACGTGCGCGATCGCGGCCGGGTGGATGCGGCCCTGGCGCAGGAGCGACCGGACCTGATCCTGCACGCGGCGGCGTTGAAGCACGTCTCGATGGTCGAGCGGCATCCGTGCGAGGGCGTGCTGACCAATGTGCTCGGCACCCGCAACGTCGCCGAGGCGGCGCGGGATGCGGGCGTCGGCCAGATGGTGCTGATCTCGACCGACAAGGCGGTGGACCCGGCCAATGTGATGGGCGCCTCCAAGCGGGTCGCCGAGGCGGTGCTGCACACCCTGCGCTCGTCGAACGGCACGCGGTTCGGGGCGGTGCGGTTCGGCAATGTGCTGGGCTCGGCCGGCTCGGTGGTGCCGATCTTCAAGTCGCAGATCGCCAAGGGCGGGCCGGTGACCGTGACCCACGAGGACATGGCGCGGTTCTTCATGACCATCCCGGAGGCGGCCCAGCTGGTGCTGCACGCCTCGGCCGCCTGCGCCGAGAGCGAGGCGGGGGCCAGGCTGTTCCTTCTGGAGATGGGCGAGCCGGTGAAGATCATGGACCTGGCCCATCAGATGATCAGCCTGTCCGGCGCCACCCCCGGCGAAGACATCGACATCGCCATCACCGGCCTGCGGCCGGGCGAGAAGCTGACCGAATCGCTGCTCGACACCGGCGAGGCGGCGACGCCCTGCATCCCGCAGGTGCTGGCGGTGGAGAGCGGCTACGAGGGGCTGTCGCTGGACGCCGACCTCGCCGCCCTGGTCGCCAGCGCCGAGGCGGGCGACGAAGGCGAGACGCGCCGGCGGCTGTTCGACCTGGTCGCCCGTATCCGCAAGGGCGCGCCGAAGGCGCCGAGCCTGCGCGTGGTGGCGGGGGGCTGAGGCGCTGAAACCTTCCCCCGATACGGGGGAAGTGGCCTGACAGCCGCAGGCTGGAAGGTCGATGGGGGAGGGATGCGTCCTTCCCTCAAACATCCCCCATCGACCCTCGGCTTCGCCTTCGGGCCACTTCCCCCGTATCGGGGGAAGGTTTTCCAACCCGCTTGATCTCCCACTCCAGCTCGACGCCGAACTTGGCCTTCACATCGGCGCGGACCGCCTCGCCCAGCCCTTCGAGGTCGGCGGCGGTCGCCTCGCCGGTGTTGATCAGGAAGTTCGCGTGCAAGGGCGAGAACATCGCCCCGCCGTAGGGCTTGCCGCGCCAGCCGGCGGCGTCGACCAGGCGCCAGGACGAGTCGCCCGGCGGGTTCTTGAAGGTGGAGCCGCCGGTCTTCTCGCGGATCGGCTGGGTCTGCTCGCGGCGGGCGGTGATCTCGTCCATGCGGGCGGTGATGGCGGCGGGGTCATCGGCGCGCCCCTCGAAGAGCGCGCCGGTGAAGATGAGGTCGCCCTCGGCGGCGCGGGCGGACTTGCGGTAGGAAAAGCCCATCTCCGAGTTGGAGAGGGTCAGCCGTTCGCCGGCGCGGGTGACGGCGTAGGCTTCGGTGAGGACGTCCTTGGTCTCGGCGCCATAGCAGCCGGCGTTCATCACGCAGGCTCCGCCGATGGAGCCGGGGACCCCGCGGTAGAATTCCAGCCCGGCGATCCCGGCCTTGGCGGCCTCGCGGGCGAAAGTGGCGTCGAGGGTCGCGGCGCCGGCGCGGATGCGGCTTCCGCCCTGGGGCGTCGCCTCGCCGAAGTTGCGGCCGCCGAGGCGGATCACCAATCCCTCGACCCCACCGTCGCGCACCAGGGTGTTCGAGCCGACGCCCAGCGGCATCACCGGGACGCCGGGATCGAGCGCCTTCAGGAGGTCCACGAGATCGTCCTCGTCGGCCGGCAGGAACAGCGCCTCGGCCGGGCCGCCGACGCGGAACCAGGTGAGCGGCCCCAGCGGCTCGTCCAGCAATAGTTTGCCGCGTACCGGCGGCAGGCGATCGCGCCAACTGGTCATGCTCGAGCCTTCAGACCGAAGGCTGGCTTCGCCTCCGCAGCTGATCGCGTAGCCGAACCTTTGCGGTCACCGGCAAGGATCCCGCCAATGCGTTGCAGCCACGGCAAGCCAGAGCAAGGTTGTCCAGAACCTTCGGCCCTTCCGCTTTCAAGGAACAGAGGTGCTCGATGGTCGCAGTTTCCAGCGAGAGCGCGGTGTCGCAGTAGAAACAGTTCCAACCATCGCGTTCCGCCAAGCGGTTCAGCCGGTTCCGCCTTGCCGCTTTGATGGAAGGCCGCGCCGTCGCCTCGACAACCGCCTTGATAGCCGCATGAGACAAGACGACCGATGCGCCCTTGCCCTTGCGTATCAACGCGATGCCGCCCGGTGTGCGCCGGCGGACCAGCTCTCCGGCATGTGCCGCCGCTGGCTGGCCTTGAGTCTTGAACCAGTCCACGAGACCAGCCAGTTGCTTGTCCGGCAACTTGAGCCTTCGCATCGCCCCCTCCTCGCGAGATCGTTGTGCTTCCGCGAGGTTGAGATGCCGTCAACAGGCTCACGCGGCGAGCGCTTCCAGCTGCCCCGGCAGGGCGTAGGCCCAGGCGGTGATGTCGCCGGCGCCGAGGCAGACCACCAGGTCGCCGGGTTGGGCTTCCTGGCGGATCAGATCGGGCAAGGCGGCGGGACTCTCCAGCGGGATCGCCCGGCGATGGCCGTGGCGGCGCAGGCCCGCGATCAGGCCGTCGCGGTCGGCGCCCTCGATGGGCGCCTCGCCGGCGGCGTAGACGTCGGAGACGATCACCGTGTCGGCGTCGGCGAAGCAGCCGCAGAACTCGTCGAAGAGCTCGTGCAAGCGGCTGTAGCGGTGGGGCTGCACGACGGCGATCACGCGGCCTTGCGTCACCGCGCGGGCGGCCCGCAGCACCGAGGCGATCTCCACCGGGTGGTGGCCGTAGTCGTCGATCACCCGTACGCCGTTCGCCACGCCGACGGTGGTGAAGCGGCGCTTCACGCCGCCGAACCTGGCCAAGCCCTGGCGGATGGCGCGGTCGGTGACGCCGAGTTCGCGGGCGACGCCGATGGCGGCCACGGCGTTGAGCACGTTGTGGTGGCCGGCCATCGGCAGCTTCAGCCCTTCGAGGGTGATGCGTCCGCCTTCCAGCGGCGAGATCAGCACGTCGAAGACGGCCCCGTCCGGCCCCATGACGATGTTGTCGACGCGCACTTCGGCCTGGGGATTGGTCCCGTAGGTGACGAGGCGGCGGTTCTCGATGCGGGCGGAGAGGGCGCGGACTTCCGGGTGGTCGGTGCAGACCGCGGCGAAGCCGTAGAAGGGGATGTTCTCGATGAAGGTCTGGAAGGCGGCTTTGACGGCCTCGAACTCGCCGTAGTGATCCAGGTGCTCGGGATCGATGTTGGTGACGATGGCCACCGTCGATTTCAGGCGCAGGAAGGTGCCGTCGCTCTCGTCGGCCTCGACGACGATCCAGTCGCCCTCGCCAACCATGGCGTTGGTGCCGTAGGCGTTGATGATGCCGCCGTTGACCACCGTGGGGTCGAGCCCGCCGGCGTCGAGCAGGGCGGCGACCATCGAGGTGGTGGTGGTCTTGCCGTGCGTGCCGCCCACCGCCACCGAAAACTGCAGGCGCATCAGCTCGGCCAGCATCTCGGCGCGGCGGACCAGCGGCAGGCGCTTCTCGCGGCCAGCGACCATCTCCGGATTGTCGGCCTTCACGGCGGTGGAATAGACGACGGCCGAGGCCCCTTCGACGTGGGCCGGGTCGTGGCCGATGAATATCCTGGCCCCCAGCTTCTCCAGCCGCTCGGTATTGGCGCTGGCCTTGGCGTCGGAGCCCTGCACCGTGTAGCCGATGCGCAGCATGATCTCGGCGATGCCGCTCATGCCGATGCCGCCGATGCCGATGAAGTGCACGGGGCCGAGCTCGAAGGGGACGGGGCGGTGTCGGTTCATCGCGTTGATTTAGCGCGTTAGGCGATTTGGCGACAGACGGATGAACGAGAGGCTTCCGTACCGGAAGTTCGATCTTCTATGATGGCGGCGGTCCCCGACCGGGGCGCGCGGCGGGAAGGCGCGGTCAAATCCCTCTCCCTGAGGGAGAGGGAAATCCGCCGGCGTTGAGCCGGCGGGAGGGTGAGGGGCTCCGGGCTATCCGGATAGGCCGCAAGCCCTCATCCTCGCCGCGCGTTCCGCGCGTCTTTCCTTCTCCCGACCGGGAGAAGGATTCAGAGCACCCCCAGCATCTCGGCCACCAGCGGGTGGCGGACGATGTCGCGGTCGCTGAGGCGGACCACCGAGACATTGTCCAGCACGTCCAGCCGGTCGGCGACGTAGGCCAGGCCGGAGAGTTCGGGGAGGAGGTCCGACTGGGCCGGGTCGCCGGTCACCACCATCGTGGAGTGCCAGCCCAGGCGCGTGAGCAGCATCTTCAGCTGCACGTAGGTGCAGTTCTGCGCCTCGTCGATCACCACGAAGGCGTTGTTGAGGGTGCGGCCGCGCATGTAGCCGATCGGGGCGATCTCGATGGCGCCCTCGGCCATCAGGGCGCGGACGCGCTTCATCGAGAGGCGGTCGGAGAGGGCGTCGTAGAGGGGGCGCAGATAGGGCGCGAGCTTGTCCTCCATGTCGCCGGGAAGGAAGCCGATGCTCTCGCCGGCCTCGACAGCGGGGCGGGAGAGAACGATGCGGCCGACCTTGCCGGCCTCCAGCGCCTCCACGGCCTTGGCGATGGCGAGATATGTCTTGCCGGAGCCGGCGGGGCCTAGCGCCACGACCAGGTTCCTGGCGTCGATGGCGGCCATCAGTTCGGCCTGGCCGTCGGATTTCGGTTTTATGGTCTTGAGGTAGCCCTGGGTCCGGTCGTCGTTGTGATGCGGAAGCGGCGACCAAGCGCGGTCCACCGGCAGGCGGCGGACTTTCGCGTCGTCGAACTGGTCGGCATCGAAGGCGCCTTCGCGGATCTGGCGCTTCAGGGCTCGCTTGGTCATGTCAGAGGCCTCCATAGGGGCATGAAAAAAGGGCGAGTCCGCAACGGACCGCCCTTGGATGAGCAACAGGGAATGGAGCGCGCGCGCCTCGGCCCGGCGGGCCATCGTCTGCGGAAGGGCCTGGCGGCCGGGGCCGCCAAAAAGCGCAACGCGACACTCACGTCTCCGTCTTGCGGGCGCGACTGATGCGGAAAGGCTTCGCCCCCGCGAATCGCCCGAATAGGATGATGCTAACGTCCTTTCTGATTGGTTAAGCAAGCCACCCGACATAAGAAGAAGGAATTGTGAATGGTTGCCTACAACTTGGGCGCGGTCGCGCCGACCTTGCCGGGCGAGGGTGAATACTGGATCGCGCCGAATGCGGTGGTGTTGGGCAACGTGATTCTCAAGAAGAACGCCAGCGTCTGGTTCGGTGCGACAATTCGTGGCGACAACGATCCGATCGTCATCGGGGAGAACTCCAACATCCAGCACGGCTCGGTGCTGCACACCGACACCGGCTCGCCGCTGAACATCGGCGACAACGTGACCGTGGGGCACATGGTGATGCTGCATGGCTGCACCATCGGCGACAACTCGCTGGTCGGGATCGGCTCGATCGTCCTGAACGGCGCCAGGATCGGGAAGAACTGCCTGATCGGGGCGAACTGCCTGATCACCGAGGGCAAGGAGATCCCGGACAACTCCCTGGTCATGGGCGCGCCGGGCAAGGTGGTGCGCGAGATCGGCGAGGCGCAGGTGCGGATGCTGACGGGCTCGGCGCTGCACTATGTGGAGAACTGGAAGCGGTATCGCGCGGGGCTGAAAGCGATCTGACTCCCCGCCCCTGTGGGAGGGAGTTGACGGCCGCAACGGCAAGCGAGGAGCCTAGCGCCAACCAACAGGGGAGGTGGGCGATGGCCTACGAATTCATCAAGGTCGAGCGTGACGGGCCGATCACCACGGTGATCCTCAACCGGCCGGACGTGATGAACGCCCTGCACCTGCCGGCGCACGAGGAACTGGCCGAGGCGTTCGACGCCTTCGCGGCCGACCCGGAGCAGTGGGTGGCGATCGTCACCGGGGCCGGCGAGCGGGCGTTCTCGGCCGGCAACGACCTGAAGCACCAGGCGATGGGCGGCAAGATGGGCCAGCCGCCGTCGGGGTTCGCCGGGCTGACGGCGCGGTTCGACATGACCAAGCCGGTGATCGCGGCGGTCAATGGCGTAGCGATGGGCGGCGGGTTCGAGATCGCGCTGGCCTGCGACCTGATCATCGCCTCGGAGAGCGCGACCTTCGCCCTGCCGGAGCCCAAGGTGGGGCTGGCGGCGCTGGCCGGCGGGCTGCACCGGTTGCCGCGGGCCATCGGCCTGAAGCGGGCGATGGGGATGATCCTGACCGCGCGGCGGGTCTCGGCGGCCGAGGGGCTGGAGCTGGGGTTCGTCAACGAGGTGGTTGCGCCGGGCGAACTGATGACGGCGGCGCGGCGCTGGGCCGGGATGATCGCCGAGTGCGGGCCGATGTCGATCCGGGCCTCGAAGGAGGCGGTGCTGAAGGGGCTGGACGTGGGCCTGGAGGAGGCGCTGGGCGGACAGATGCGCTACCCCGCCATCGCCGCCCTGCTGCGCTCGGAGGATTTCGTTGAAGGCCCGCTGGCGTTCGCGCAGAAGCGGGCGCCGAACTGGAAGGGCCGCTAGGGCATGGACCGCTACGACTACATCATCATCGGCGCCGGCTCGGCCGGCTGTGTGCTGGCCAACCGGCTGACGGAGGACGCGGGGACCAAGGTTCTGCTGCTGGAGGCCGGCGGCAAGGACAACGCCCTGATGGTGCGGATGCCCGCCGGCGTCGGCGGGCTGATCAAGGCCAAGGGGCCCTACAACTGGGGGTTCTGGACCGAGCCCGAGCCGCAGTTGGAGAACCGGCGCCTGTGGTGGCCGCGCGGCAAGGGCCTCGGCGGGTCGTCGTCGATCAACGGGATGATCTACATCCGCGGTCACGCGCGGGACTATGACCAGTGGCGGCAGATGGGGCTGGCCGGCTGGTCCTATGCGGAGGTGTTGCCCTACTTCAAACGCTCGGAAGGCTTCGAGGGCGGGGCGGACGCCTGGCATGGCGGCGAAGGGCCGTTGCACGTCTCCAAGGCGTCATCCAGGCACAAGATCTACGGCGCGGCGGTGGAGGCGGGCGCGCAGGCCGGTCATCCGGTGACGCAGGACTTCAACGGCTTCCAGCAGGAAGGCTGGGGGCCTTATCAGCTGACCATCAAGAAGGGGCGGCGCTGGAGCTCGGCGGCGGCCTATCTGCACCCGGTGCTGAGCCGGCCGAATCTGACCGTGCAGACGGGCGCGCGGACGCAGCGGATCGTCATCGAGAACGGCAAGGCCGTGGGCGTGGAGATCAGCGTCGATGGCGGGCCGCCGAAGACGGTCCACGCTGACGCCGAAGTGCTGCTGTGCGCCGGGGCGGTGCAGTCGCCGCAGGTGCTGATGCTGTCGGGCGTCGGCGATCCGGAGGAGCTGGGCCGCCACGGCATCGCCGTGAAGCACGAGCTGAAAGGCGTCGGCCAGAACCTGCAGGACCACCTGGACGTGACCATGTCCTGGGAGTGCCCGCTGCCGATCACCGCCTATTCGCTGACCAAGGGCGGGAAGATGGGCATCATCGGCCTGCAGTACCTGCTGTTCGGCTCGGGCCTCGGCGGTCAGCAGATGCTGGAATCGGGCGCCTTCCTGCGCTCGCGGCCGGACCTGGATCGGCCCGACCTGCAGATCCACTGCGTGCTGGCGATCATGCAGGATCACGGCAAGACACAGGTCGGCAAGGACGGCTTCACCTTCCACATCTGCCAGTTGCGGCCGGAAAGCCGGGGGCGTGTGGGCCTGTCATCGGCCGACCCGAACGCCGATCCGACCATCTTCGCCAACTACCTGGCCACCGAGGAGGATCGCCGGGCGATCCGCGAGGGCGTCAAGATGATGCGCGAGGTCGCCGCGCAGGCGGCGCTGAAGCCCTATCGCGGCGCCGAGTACGCGCCGGGCGAGGCGGTGCAGACCGACGAGGAGATCGATGCCTGGGTCCGCAAGACGGCGGAGACGATCTATCACCCGGTCGGCACCTGCCGCATGGGCGCGGCGGGCGACCCATTGGCGGTGGTGGACGATCAGCTGCGGGTGCAGGGGATTGCGGGCCTGCGGGTGATCGACGCCTCGGTGATGCCGACGCTGGTCGGGGGCAACACCAACGCGCCGACCATGATGATCGCCGAGAAGGCGGCCGACATGATCCGTGGGCGCGCCGCGCTGCCGGCCGAAGATGCCCCGGTCTATGATCCGCAGGGTGCAAAGGCGGCCTGACCGCCCCTTCCGCCGGCGCGCCGGACGGCCTAAGTCCATCGCCATACGATAAGGCGATTGGAGGACGTCATGGATAAGCGGCAGGTCGGCAAGTCCGAGCTTCATATTGCGCCCCTGATGCTGGGCGGGAACGTGTTCGGCTGGACGGCGGACGAGGCGACTTCGTTCCGCATCCTCGACGCCTTCGTGGACGCGGGCTTCGACGCGATCGACACGGCGGATGTCTACTCACGCTGGGCGCCGGCAGGAGGCGGCGCTTCGGAGAAGGTGCTGGGCGCCTGGTTCAAGGCTTCGGGCAAACGCGACAAGGTGGTGTTGGCCACCAAGCTCGGCATGGAAATGGGCGAGGGCAAGAAGGGGCTTTCGGCCGGATACATGGTCGAGGCGGTCGAAGCCTCGCTGCAACGTCTGCAGACCGATGTGATCGACCTCTACCAGTCGCACAGGGACGACGCCGATACGCCGCTGGAGGAAACCGCCGAGGCGTTCGAGCGGCTGGTGAAGGCCGGCAAGGTGCGGGTGATCGGGGCGTCGAACTTCGATTCGGGCCGGCTCAATGCGGCGCTCGATCTCTCGGAGCAGAAGGGTCTGGCGCGCTACGAGAGCCTGCAGCCGCTCTACAATCTCTTCGACCGGGCGGGGTTCGAGAAGGACCTGCAGAAGGTCTGCGTCGAGCGGCAGGTGGGGGTGATCCCGTTCTCCGGCCTGGCCAGCGGCTTCCTGACCGGCAAGTACCGTTCGCCGGACGATTTCGGGAAGAGCCCGCGGGGCGGTCGCATGGGGCGCTACCTCGATGATCCGCGGGGGCAGGCGATCCTCAAGGCGCTGGACGAGGTGAGCGCGACTCATGGGGCGACCCAGGCCCAGGTGGCGCTGGCCTGGATCATGGCCCAGCCAGGGTTGACCGCGCCGATCGCGTCCGCGACGAGCGTCGAGCAGCTCAACGACATTCTCGGCGCGGCGCGGTTGAAGCTGTCGGCGGACGATCTTGGCAAACTCGACGTGGCGAGCGCGCCGAAGGTCGACGCATAGGCTTCCCTCCCACAAGGGGAGGGCGAATCAAACCCGCCGCCCGCCCACCGCGGCCAGGCGCAGACTCGCGCTGGGGCCTTCCGCGCCGTCGGCCGTCTGCAGGGCGCGGAGGGCGAGCGGCAGGGTGGGTTGGCCGTCGAGCCGGGCGATCGGAGTCAGCGGCTGATAGAGCGAGAGCCAGCGGTCGGCGACGCCGCCGGCGCCGGCGATCGGCGCGAACAGCATCTCGACCAGGGCGATGCCGCCGGTCTGGCCCCGCGCTTCGGCGACCGCGACCAGCGGCTGCGGGTTGCGGCGGGAGAGCTCCAGCGCGGTCTGCAGGCGAGTGCGGTCCTCCATCGCCCAGAGCAGGGAGACGTTCCGGCCCTTCACCTTCTCGCCGTGTAGGTCGTCGATAAAGCCGCCGGCTAACCGCACAGGATAGTGGCCGCGAGCCTCGCGGCCGATCATCAGCACCTGGGCGAGCAGGCCGAGAAAGTCGCCAGGGCCGATGTCGGCGCGCGCCGGCAGGGCCTCGGGACCGGCCTTGGCGCGCCAATAGTCTATCAACCCGTCTGTGTTTGGATGGAACCGAGACATGCGGTTCTCCAAGCGAAAACGCGGCCCGAGGTGGCCGCACGGGGCTTGCAGGAAAGCGTGGGACCAGATTCGCGGCGTGCCATTCCGGCACATTCCGCGGGGCGCATCGGGCTTTTTGGAGCGGTCCGGCGCGCTTCTTGCTTGCAGGCGGACCTAGAGGAGGGCCCGTTCCATGGCGCGACTTTCGACGATGCTGGGCGTGATCGCCGGCGCCGGGTTCATGATGCTGGCGGGCGGCGCCCTGGCCGGGGAGGGCGGCGGCAACTGCTGCACGCCCAAGCCCCCGACCTGCTGCCACAAGCCCCCGCCGCCCCCGCCGCCGAAGAACCCGCCGTGCTGCACGCCGGGCCACAAGGTGAATGTGCCGGGCGTCAACGTGAACGTCGCCCAGAGCGTGGTGGTGAACGCCAACGCCTCGGCGGTGGCCGCGGCTGGGACGATCGCCGGCGGCCGGTCGAGCGGAACGGTGTTCGTGGGCGGCGGCGGCTGGGCCGGCGGCTATTCGCCGCCGGTGGCCACCGGCGCGATCGGCGGCCTGAACGTCGAGGGCAAGCGCCGCATGGCCTATGAGGCCAAGCGTTCGATGTTCAAGAAAGTGGTGATCCGCGCCGTCTGCATCGACGACAAGTTCGTGCCGCACCCGGCCTCGCAGGTGTTCAAGCAGCAGGACGTGGAAGCCGGTTACGACGGCGAGCTCTACCGGTGTCTGGCGGGCACGCGGCTGCAGTACACGTGGTCGGAATGGCTGGGCAAAGTCTCCTTCGAGGGTGGCAAGACCTTCGACTGCCGCAAGGGCGAGGCGCTCTATTATGCCGGCGGCCGGCGCGGCCGTGGAGAAGATGGTGCGGAAGGCTTCGGGGGCGCCCTGGAGTGCCGCCCGCAGAAGCCGGCCCGCGACTGCAACGAGCGCAGCCTGCTCCGCCGCTTCGGCGCCGGCATCAAGATCCTGACGCTCTACTGGACCGAGACCTACACCGCCTATCGTGAGGAGGCCGAGACCTCCAGCGCCTCGATGGGCATGAGCCTGGACGGCGGGGTGGGCGGCACGGTCTACTAGCGCCGGCCGACAGATCTGCAATTCGGGGCCGCTCCGCCAGGGGCGGCCCTTTGCGTTTCAGCGTCCGTCAGGCGCCGCCGCCGGGCACGAAGACCGGCGCGTTCGCATTCATGCCGACCTGGAAGGCTTCCGGATAGGCCGAGGTGATGAACAGGGCGTCGCCATAGGAACGGATGTTCAGCGCGGTCTTGGTGACGCGCTTGAGCGTGGTTCCGCCCTGTTCGTAGCCGTACCAGGCGCCGGTGACCGGCAGGCCGGTTGCGCCGTGCAGCCAGAGTCCATCCGTCACCGTGGGATTGTCGTCCAGCCACTGCAGCTTCTGGCGCCCGGTCGGCGTATTGAGCGCCTCGACGATCACCGCGACCATCGTGTCATGGTTCTGGAAACGCGACTTGTGCCCGGGGCCGATCCGGCCGCTGACCGTGTCTGCGTCCGCGCCGTGCATATAGACGTGGCCGCGGCCCTTGCCGGTGGCGTTGTAGGTCCGGGCCGCCGGGTTGGTGGCCGGCCCGTAGACCATGCCGGCGT
>JADZBR010000336.1 GCA_020852035.1 Caulobacteraceae bacterium | reverse complement strand
CGGCCCTGGCGCTCCGAAGTGGTGGTGAGCAGCATCTCCTGGATGATCTCGGGCAGGGTGGCGGCGGTGCTCTCGACCGCGCCGGTCAGCGGGTAGCAGCCGAGGGTGCGGAAGCGGACCGACTTCATCTGCGGCGTCTCGCCGGGGAGGAGCGGCATACGCTCGTCGTCGACCATGATCAGCGCGCCGTCGCGCTCCACCACCGGGCGGACCTCGGAGAAATAGAGCGGCACGATGGGGATCTTCTCCAGGTGGATGTATTGCCAGATGTCCAGCTCCGTCCAGTTGGAGATCGGGAAGGCGCGGAAGCTCTCGCCTGGCTTCTTGCGGGTGTTGTAGAGCCGCCAGAGCTCGGGCCGCTGGTTCTTGGGTTCCCAGCGGTGCTCGGGCGTGCGGAAAGAGAGCACGCGCTCCTTGGCGCGGGACTTCTCCTCGTCGCGCCGGCCGCCGCCGAAGGCCGCGTCGAACTCGTACTTGTTCAGCGCCTGCTTCAGGCCCTCGGTCTTCCAGATGTCGGTGTGGACCGCCGAGCCGTGGGTGAAGGGATTGATGCCGGCGGCCACCGCGTCGGGGTTCTTGTGAACCAAGAGGTCGAAGCCGACCTCGCGCGCCATCCGCTCGCGCATCTCGTACATCGCCCGGAACTTCCAGGTGGTGTCGACGTGCAGCAACGGGAACGGCAGCTTGGAGGGATAGAACGCCTTGGCCGCCAGGTGCAGCATCACGGCGCTGTCCTTGCCGATCGAATAGAGCATCACCGGGTTGTCGCACTCGGCGACCACCTCGCGCAGGATCTGGATGCTCTCGGCCTCCAGGCGCTGCAGATGGGTGAGCGTCACGGGCGAGAGCTCCGGAGGCGCGTCGGGGAGGGTCAGGGCAAGGGACAAATCGCAACCATACGAAAAATCCGCCCGCCGCATTGCTGCAGCGCGCGGACCGGCCCTTTGCGCGTCATCTAGGGGAGGGAAGGCGGTCGCGCAAGCGGCCTTGGCGAAGCCATCGCGCGCGGGCCGCTTCACGGCGCGCGCGGTCGGCTCCGGACGAACACCTCCAGCTGATCGGCGAACGCCCGCTGGTAGGCGGGGCGGGCCTTGCCGCGGGCGACATAGGCGGCGAGGTTGAGGTGGTCCTCCAAAAGGCCGGTGTCCTCCGCCCGACGCAGCACCGTCACCATCATAAGGTCGCCGGCGCTGAACGCGCTGTCGAGCCAGTCGGCGTCGCCCAGGCGGGCGGCGAGCTGGGCCAGCCGGACCCGGACGCGGTTCTCCAGCATGGCCTTCAGCTCCGCATACCAGGGGCGGTCGCCGGCAATGTATTCGGCCTGTTCGAGCTCGACGATCGGCGGCTCCACGGTGTTGAGCGCGGCGAACATCCAGGTGACCGCCCGCGCCCGGGCGTCGGCTTCCCGCGGCAACAGGCCGGTGTGGCGCCGGGCGAGGTGCAGAATGATCGCGCCGGATTCGAAGAGGGCCAGGCCGTCCTCCTCATAGGTCGGGATCTGACCGAAGGGATGCAGCGCCAGGTGGGCCGGCTGCTTCATCGTCTCGAAGGAGACCAGGCGCACGTCATAGGGCTGGCCCACCTCCTCGAGCGCCCAGCGAACGCGCATGTCGCGCGCCATGCCCTGGCCCTGGTCGGGGGAGCTTTCAAAGGCGGTGATGATCGGCAGGGTGGCGGCGTTCATCCGGGCGCTCCTCTCGGCGGTGGTGGCGCGCGATCTCGCCCGCCTTCCCTGAATAGACGAACCGCCGGCCGCGGTTCCGACAGGCGCCGCGCCAAACGCCGCGCGCGATTTCTCCGCGCTATCCCCGGGGGCGGTGTTACGCCGGGTGACATCCACGCCTCATTTGGGTCGTAATCCGGACTCAATTCCTGCTGTGCGCGCACGGCCACATGACGGATAATTCATGTTACCTGCGTTGCGGCGAAGCTCGCTCTGACGGATAACAGAGCTACGGGAGTCGGGATCTGGTCTGGTGCAAACCCTGAGCGACATCGTTGCAGCCGTGGTGGTTTCGTCCTCCACCGCAGCGTTCTCGCACTTCGGGGTGACGCTGGAGCCGCCGAAGGTCGAGCGCCCCGCGCCCGAGCGCACGGTCAACCGCACCGCCCCCGCGCCGAAGGCCAAGGCCGCCGTCGCCAACCCGACCCCGCCCATCGAAGGCCCGCCCAAGCCGACCCGCGCCTGACGCGGCGGCGCCCCATCGCTACGCTCCTCCACCGTCATCGCCGGACTGGTTCCGGCGACCCATGAACACGGCGTCGAACGCGCGAACTCGGCCAGGCGGTGTTCATAGGCCCGCGGAACAAACGTGGTGACGAGAAGGGGATGGCGCGCTTGTCGTGAGCGCGGCGGCTCGGCGTCGCATTGCCTGATCCGGCCGGTTGGGCCACTCTCCCGAGGCGAGAAATTGGTGGTGGCGCGCGAAGTGGCGTCGCGGTGTGGGTAGACGCGTCATGAAATCCAGGAACAGGCCCCCGTCGCCGGTCGACTTCGGCGCCAACGCCCAGGACGCCGGCAAGGCCGATCCCAAGCCCGCCAACGCGCCCGAACCGCCGCAGCTGGCGGTGGTCGAGCCGAAGCCCGCATCGCCGGCGCCCGACCCGGCCTGGGCCGCCCTGCCGACCCAGCCGGCCGAGGTCGCCAGGGGCTGGCCGGTCTGGCTGGTCGCCTTCGTCGCCTCGGCGCTCTGGGCGCTGGCGCCTTTGGCCTACGCGGTGGGCTATCGGCGCGGTGTGGCGCCGCTGACCGACGACCTGTTCGGCCTGGTGGTGTTCGCGCTCCTCGCCATCGGCCCGATCGCGCTCGTGTGGATCGCCGCGGTGCTGGTGCGCCAGAGCCAGGCGCTAAACGCCGAGGGGCGGCGCATGCGCGGCCTGGCGGGCCAGCTGCTGGAGCCGGCGGCGCTCGCCGGGGCCAGCGCGGCCTCGGTGGTCGACCAGGTGCGCGACCAGATCGCAGAAGCCTCCAAGGCCGCCGAGCGGGCGCAGGCCGACCTGAAGCGCCTGCAGCAGGTGCTGGCCGAGGAGACCCAGGCGCTGATGGGCACCGCCGGCGAGACCGCCCGGCGGGCCACCGAACTGACCCAGACCTTCGGCCGCGAACGCGACGAGATGGCCGCGCTCTCCAGCGTGCTGGACGCCAAGGCCGTGGCCGTGACGGAAGCCATCGGCCTGCAGACCCGCACCATCACCGACGTCTCCGACCTCGCCGACACCCAGCTGCGCGAGGCCCAGGCGATGCTCACCGCCCGCGCCGCCGACCTGACCGCGGCGGCCGGCGAGGCGCAGGAGGCCGCCCGCGCGGCGGCCGACGACCTGACCCGCCAGATCAGCCGGCTGGAGAGCGCCGGGTCCGGCGTCGCCGACCAGATGGGGCAGGTGGAGCTGGCGCTCGCCGAGCAGCGCGCGGCGCTCTCGACCACAGCCCAGGCCTTCCTGCGCGACCACGAGGCCCTGGCCGCGCGCACCGAGAGCCACACCGCCAAGCTCGCCGAGTTCATCGGCGACGCGCGCACCGGCGCCGACGAGATGGGCGAGGCGGCCGGCAAGGGCGCCGACGCCCTGCGCCAGCTGGTGGCCGAAGCCGCCGAGCAGTTCCGCGAACTCTCCGCCGCCGCCCGCGCCGAGAGCGAAGGCTTCGGCCAGGCCGCCGGCCAGTCGCTGGACGCCGTCGCCGAGATCGCCGCCGTCGAGCGTGAGAAGCTGGAGGCCCAGACCCGTGCGGCCATCGAGGCGCTGCGCCAGGCGTCCGAGGAGACCCGCGCCGCCGCCGCCGCCCATGCCGAGGCCGCGCGCGCCGCGGCCGAGGCTCATGCGGAAGCCGCCCGCGTTCAGGTCGAGCAGCTCAGCGAGGCCACCGCCGCGGCTGGCGCGACCGCCGACGCCGCCTTCGCCGCCCAGCTGGAACGGGCGCGGGCGCAGATCCAGGAGCTGGGCGCCGCCGCCGCCGCCGCCAGCGACTCCACCAACCAGGCCTTCGCCGCCCAGCTGGAACAGGCCCGGGCGCAGGTGGATCAGCTCTCGGAGGCCACCTTCGCCGCCGGGCAGAACGCCAACAAGGCGTTCGAGGCCAGGCTCGGCGAGGCCCGCGACCTGATCGCCGCCTCCACCCAGATGGTCGAGGAGGCCGGCCAGCGCACCGCCGCCAAGCTGGACGCCGGCGCGGCCTCGGCGCGCGAGACGCTGCAGGAACTCGAGAAACTGATGGCCGACATGGCCGAGCGGGCCGAGCGCATGCCCGGCCAGGCCCAGGCCCAGGTCGCCGAGGTCCGCGCCGCCGTCGCCGCCAGCATGACCGACCTGATGACCGCCGCCCGCAGGACGGCGGAGGAGACCCAGGCGATCGACGCGGCCTTCCAGGAGCGCGTGCGCCGCAACTACGAGATGCTCTCCGAGGCCGTGCGGATGATGGGCGTGGTGGCCGGCGCCACGGCCAACAACCTCAACCTCCCCTCCGAGCGCCCGGTCCCGCGGCGCTCGACGCCGATGGCCCCGCCGCTCGCGCCGGCGCCGTCGGACGACCTCGCGGCGCCCGCCCCGCCGTCGTCGCCGCCCGAGCCCGCCGCGTCCATCGCCCTGCGCGGCGCCCAGGAGCCGGAGCGCCCGCGCCTGAAGCTCACCCCGACGGCCACCGACGCCGAGTTCTCCACCGTCTTCGAAAGCGCCGGCGGCCGGGTGGCCAACGACAAGGAAGGCGAGGAGGGCTGGAGCTGGGGCGACCTGCTCTCGTCGATGGACGGCGAGGACGACGACGCGCGCACCCGCCGGCGGCTGGCCGAGGAACTGCAGGCGCTGGGCGTCGACGCCCAGGCGCTGTTGCCGGCCGACAAGGTGGTGGAGATCGCCGTGGTCGTGCAGGCCGCCGAGACCGAGGGCGCGCGCGAGGTCACCCGCCAGCTGGCCCCTGCCGCGGTGCGGCGCCTGGCCCGCCGGCTCAGCGTCGAGCCGGCGCTGAAGCTGCTCGCGGCGCGCTACCTGCAGGGTTTCGGCCAGGAGCTGGACGCCGCCGCCGAGCGCGACCACGGCGGCGCGGCGGTGGCGCAGCTGCTGGAGGGCGAGGGCGGACGCCTCTACCTGCTCTTCGACGCGGCGATCGGCGAGGCGTAGGGACCTGCGCGGCGAGGGGTACACCCAGCGTGTCATCCCGGCCGCAGCGAAGCGGAGAGCCGGGACCCAGGGGGTTCTGCAGTGCGTTGGCCCTGGGTCCCGGATCGTCCCTGCGGGCCGTCCGGGATGACACCCTTTTCTTGTGGGCAAGAGGTAAGCTAGATCGAAAAACTCACGCCGCAGCCGCAGCT
>JADZBR010000335.1 GCA_020852035.1 Caulobacteraceae bacterium | reverse complement strand
CTCGACTTCGATTTGCGGCCATCGCCGCGACGCACCCTTGATTTCAGGCGGTAGAACAACCGGTACGAGGCCGCAAGCTTAACAATAGGTTTTATTTTGGAGTCGACCAGTCGACTCTTGGCTCAATTCTCCTCCTGCCGCAGCGGCGAGGAGACCTTGAGCGCGGTCAGCTGGTTGCGCTGGCGGCGCAGCACCTGGAAGCGGTGGCCGTGGAAGATGAAGGTCTGGCCGGGCTGAGGAATGGTCTGGGCCTCGTGGATCACCAGGCCGGCGACGGTGACCGCCGGGTCCTCCGGCAGGTGCCACTCCATCGCCCGGTTGAGGTCGCGCACCGAAACGCCGCCGTCGACATTGACCGAGCCGTCCGGCTGGGCGCGGACGCCGGCGATGGCGCTGTCGTGCTCGTCCTCGATCTCGCCGACGATCTCCTCGAGGATGTCCTCCAGGGTCACCAGGCCCTCCAGGGCGCCGTATTCGTCGACCACCAGGGCGAAGTGGCTCTGGCGCTTGAGGAAGGCGTTGAGCTGGTCCTTCAGGCGGGTGGTTTCGGGGATGAACCAGGGCTCGCGCATGATCTGCGCCACGTCGATGGCGTCGACCTTGCCGTCGGCGTCGAGGATGGCCTGGGTCATGTCCTTGGCGTGCAGCACGCCGACGATGTTCTCCGGCTCGTCGCGATAGAGCGGCAGGCGGGTGTGGCCGCTGGCGATGGCCTGGGCGACCAGCTCGCGCGGCGGCAGGTCGGCGTCGACCATGGCGATGGACTTGCGGTGGACCATCACCTGGCTGACGTCCATGTCCGAGAGGTCCAGCACCGCGCCCAGCATCCGCCGGTCGCCGCTCTCCACCAGGCCCTCAGAGTGGTGGTACTCGACCGCGCCGCGGATCTCCTCGTGGGCGGCCAGCACGTCGGTCTCCATCGACATGTTGATGCCGAACAGCCCCAGGGTCTTCCTGACGATGAACTGCGCCCCGTAGGCCAGCGGGCCGAAGATCTTCACTAGCCAGTCGGTGGGAACCGAGAGCGCCCGCGCCACGTCGTCGGCGCGGGTCAGGGCCAGGGTCTTGGGCAGGATCTCGCCGAACACCACGATCAGCACGGTCATGATCACCGTGGCGATCAGCACCCCCAGCGCGCCGGGGAAGAGCGCCGACAGCACCGCCGTGGTCAGGGCCGAGGCCAGGATGTTGACCACGTTGTTGGAGAGCAGGATCGCCCCGATCATGTTCTCCTGGTTGGAGATCAGCTTGTTGACCCGCCGTGCGGCGCCGTCGCCCTCGCGCTCCAGCTGGTGCAGCCGGCCGCGGCTGGCGGCGGTCATCGAGGTCTCGGCGGCCGAGATGAGGGCGGCGATGGTCAAGAGGACCACCAGGACAGGCGCCAGGCCCAGGAGGGCGGCCCAGATCACGGCAAGGCTCCTTCGGAGATCAGGAAATCGCGGACGGCGGCGCTGCTGACGTCCCTGGCGGTGAAGGCTTCGCCCAGCGCGCGGGCGAGGATGAAGGTCAGCCGGCCGCCCTCGGCCTTCTTGTCCTGCGCCATATGCCCCACCAGGCGATCGGCGCGCGGCGGCGAGCGGACGGCCTCGGCGAGGGTTGTCGGCAGGCCCGCCGCCGCGATGGCGGCGCCGGCGCGGGCCGCGTCCTGGGCCGAGCAGAGGCCCTGGGCGGCCGAGAAGCGGTAGGCGAGGGCGCAGCCGGCGCCCACGGCTTCGCCGTGCAGCAGCACCTCGCCGAAGCCGGCCTCGGCCTCCAGGGCGTGGCCGAAGGTGTGGCCAAGGTTGAGCAGGGCCCGGCGGCCCGCCTCCTTCTCGTCCTCGGCGACGATCTCGGCCTTCATCTCCACGGAGCGGGCGACGGCGTGGGAGAGCGCCGCCGGCTCGCGGGCCAGCACGGCCGGGCCGTTGGCCTCCAGCCACTCGAAGAAGCCAAAGTCGCCGAGGAAGCCGTATTTGATCACCTCGGCGTAGCCGCAGCGCATTTCGCGGTCGGGCAGGGTGGCCAGCACGTCGAGGTCGGCCAGCACCAGCCTGGGCTGGTGGAAGGCGCCGATCAGGTTCTTCCCGCGCGGAGTGTCGATGGCGGTCTTGCCGCCGACCGAGGAATCCACCTGGGCCAGCAGGGTCGTGGGGATCTGCACGAAGTCGACGCCGCGCTTGTAGATCGCCGCCGCGAAGCCGGCGAGGTCGCCCACCACGCCGCCGCCGAAGGCCACGATCAGGTCGCCGCGGTCGAGGTTCCGCGCCAGCAGGCGGTCGCAGACGTCCGAGAGGCCCTCCCAGCTCTTGGTCTGCTCGCCGGGCGACACGATCACCGGCTCGGCGGCGATCCCCGCCGCCGCGAGGGCGGCCGTCAGGCGCGCGCCGTGCAGGCCCCAGACGGTCTCGTCGCTGACCACGGCGGTGCGGCCGCGCTTCAGAAACGGGCGGATGCGCTCGCCGGCCCGGTCGAGCAGGCCAGGGCCGATCAGCACCTCGTAGGCCCGCTCGCCGAGCCCTACGGAAACGGCGCGGGTCATGGGGCCGGCGCCTCCAGGTGGGCGGTCAGGGCCGAAAGGATCGCCTCGACCGCGACGTGATGGGCGGTGTCGCCGGTCTCGATGTGCAGGTCGGCCTCGGCGTAGCTCGGGTAGCGCTCGGCGGCCTGGGCGGTCAGCACCTCCATCGGGTCGCGGCCGGTGAGCAGGGGGCGGGTGTCCTTGCGGGCCACGCGGCGGGCCAGCACCTCGATATCGGCCTTCAGCCAGACCGTGACGGTGCGCGCCTTCAGCAGGGCGCGGGTCTCCTCGTTCATGAAGGCGCCGCCGCCGGTGGCCAGCACATGCGGTGCGGCGTCGTCGATCAGGCGCGAGATCACCCGCCGCTCGCCTTCGCGGAAGGCCGGCTCGCCCAAGCGCTCGAAGATCTCGGAGATCGAGCAGTCGGCGGCCTTCTCGATCTCCGAATCGGCGTCGATGAAGGTCATGTCCAGGGCGTGCGCCAGCCGGCGGCCGATGGACGATTTGCCGACCCCCATCAGGCCGACGAGGGCGATGGTCTTGCGGCGCAAGGAAGCGGGGACGGTCATTGTCTTAAGCGGAGGCTTTACACGACGGGGGCGTTTGCCGCCAAGCTCGCGCCATGAGCGGCTGGGTCGAGGCCTTCCTGGAGATGATGTCGGTGGAGCGGGCCGCGGCGCGCAACACCCTGGTCGCCTACGGCAAGGACCTGGCCGACGCCTCGGGGTTCCTGGCCGGAAAAGGCCGCGACTTCACGACGGCGTCGGCCGAGGACGTGGAAGCCTATTTCGCCGACCTCGGCGCGCGGGGCCTGTCGCCGGCGACGGCGGCGCGGCGGCGGGCGGCCATCCGCCAGCTCTACCGCTTCGTGCTGGGCGAGGGCTGGCGTTCGGACGCCCCCTCGCGGCGGGTCGAGGCGCCCCGCCAGGGCCGCCCGCTGCCCAAGGTGCTGAGCCGCGAGGAGGTCGAGCGGCTGATCGCCGCGGCGGCGGCGAAGGACGGCGGAGAGGGCGCGCGGCTGGCCTGCATGATCGAGCTGATCTACGCCGGCGGCCTGCGGGTGTCGGAACTGACCGGCCTGCCGCTGGCGGCGGTGAGCCGCGACCCGGCCTATCTGATCGTCAGGGGCACGGGCGGCAAGGAGCGCCTCGCGCCGCTGAACGAGGCCGCCCGGGCGGCGATCCGGGCGTGGCTGGAGTTGCGGCCGGGCTTCCTGCCGAAGGGCGATGCGGCCAACCCCTGGCTGTTCCCCTCGCACGGGGCCAGCCGCCGGATCACTCCGCGCCGGTTCGCCCAACTGCTGGACGCCGCCGCCGCCGCCGCGGGCGTGGACCCGGCCAGGGTCAGCCCGCACGTGCTGCGGCACGCCTTCGCCACGCACCTGCTGGACGGCGGCGCGGACCTGCGGGTGGTGCAGACGCTGCTGGGCCACGCCGACATCTCGACGACGCAGATCTATACCCACGTCACCGGCGAGCGGCTGCGCGAGGTGGTGCAGACCCGGCACCCGCTGGCGCGGAAATAGGGTCTCCCTCCCCTTTATGGGGAGGGCGGATCGCCGCGGAAGCGGCGAGACGGGTGGGGTCCTTGCTGAGAGTCAGCGGCACCCCCATCCTGGCCGCCGGCGCGGCCTGTCCCTCCCCACGGAGGGGGAGGGAGGCGCACCGCTTACGACGTGATGCGGTAGCGGCCCTGGCGGTCGGGGCAGACGCGGACGTAGCGGTATTCCGTCCGGCCGCCCCAGTCGCTGGGCGCGGCGGCCAGGCGGCAGCGCTGGCGGTTGTAGTAGCTGTAGCCATAGCGGCCCGAGTTCCGGTTCCGGTAGTAGCTGCCTTCCCGGTAGGGGATGGTGTCGTTGTAGGTCCAGTAGTGGCCGTTGTCGTCGCACTTGGCCGACGAATTGCCGATCGCCGCCCCGATGCCGCCGCCGACCAGGGCGCCCAGCACCGCCCCTTCGGTCCGCGCGCCGCTGGCCGCGACATTGGAGCCGAGCGCCGCGCCGGCGATGGCGCCGATCAGGCCGCCGGCCACGGTGTTGCCCTGGCGGCGGTCATCGCAGGGATCGTCATAGGCGTAGTCGCGGTCGCGATAGTCGCCGCGGGAATAGGGGTCGCTTGTGCCCCAGCCGCGGGAATCCCACGTCGGCGCGGGACCGTAGCGGCGGGCGTAGGACCCGTAGCCGTAGCGGCGGTCGTAGTCGGCGCGGGCGCGTTCGTAGTCGCTGCGACGCCGGTCGTAGTCGGCGCGGGCATCTTCGTAGCTGTCGCGGCGGTCGTCGTAGCGGTCGCGGGCGCGTTCGTAGTCGCCGCGCTGGCGCTCGTAGCGGTCGAGGTCGCGTTGGTACTGCTCGGTCGGCTGATACTGCGCGAAGGCAGGCCCGGCGGTCGAAGCGGCGAGGGCTGCGATCAGCGCGGTCTTGACGGGGGTCGAAGTCATGGTCGGCTTTCTCCTAGCGTCCGGAACGCGCGCGCGATCAGCTCTCCCTTCCGAAAGCTTGGCGTTTCCTCGTGGCGATAACGAGGAAGTCCCCAATCGGGTTGCACGGTCAAGCTTGATCGCCTGCCGGGGGAGCCGGTGGAGCCCGGCACGTGCGCTCGCGCATCCTGATCTGGCCGCCGCCGATTCGGGGGTGGAGCAGGTTAGCCGGCGGAACCGGCTTCCACTTCGGCCTAACGCACTCTAGTTTCCGCCGCTTCGCGAACCGGCGACGTCAGGAGCCTCATGGCCGTCCACTACCTCGAGTTCGAGCGACCGATCGCCGAGCTGGAAGGCAAGATCGAGGAGCTGTCCAAGCTCTCCGAGAAGGCCGGCCAGGACGGCATGGAGGACGAGATCGAGGCGCTGCGCCTGCGGGTCGCCGACGCGCGCCGCGAAGCCTACGCCAACCTCGACGCCTGGCAGAAGACCCAGGTCGCGCGCCATCCCGAGCGACCGCACTTCGTCGACTATGTCGAAGCGCTGATCGAGGACTTCCAGGAGCTGCGCGGCGACCGCAAATACGCCGACGACCAGGCGCTGATGGGCGGCCTCGGCCGCTTCCGCGGCGTGCCCGTGGTGGTCATCGGCCACGAGAAGGGCGCCGACACCGCCAGCCGCATCAAGCACAACTTCGGCGCCGCCCGGCCGGAGGGCTACCGCAAGGCGATCCGGCTGATGGACCTGGCCGAGCAGTTCGACCTGCCGGTGCTGTCCTTCGTCGACACCGGCGGCGCCTATCCGGGCGTCGGCGGCGAGGAGCGCGGCATCGCCGAGGCCATCGCCCGCTCCACCGAGCGCTGCCTGACGCTGGCGACGCCGATGGTCTGCACCATCACCGGCGAGGGGATGAGCGGCGGCGCCATCGGCATCGCGGCGGCCAACAAGGTGCTGATCCAGGAGCACGCCATCTATTCGGTGATCTCGCCGGAGGGCTGCAACTCGATCCTCTGGCGCGGCGCGCGCACGCCGCAGGACGCCGCCAGGGCGATGAAGATCACCGCCCAGGACCTGATCCAGACCAGGGTCGTCGACCGCATCATCCCCGAGCCCCCGGGCGGGGCGCACTCCGATCCCGAGGCGGCCATCGCGGCGGTGGGCGACGCCGTCGAGGTGGAGTTGAACGCCCTGCTGCCGCTCTCCCGCGAAGAGGTGAAGCGCCAGCGGGCCGAGCGGTTCTACGCCATCGGGCGGGCTTAGCCCGTCAGGCCCTCGACCCCGCGGGCGATGGACATCCAGGCCGGCGTCCCGCTGACCGGAATGACCAGCAGCTGCACGGCCAGGATGACGGCGCCGCCGATCAGATAGACCGGGTGCGGGCGACCCCGTGTGCGCCAGTCGTAGATCATCGCCGCGACGATCAGCAGGTCGACCACCAGCCCCGGCGGCAGGGAGACGAACACCGGCGGCGGGCCGACGGCGCCGGGCGGAGTCATCGCCACCTGGAAGATGCGGGCGGTCGCCGCCTGGGCCAGCGGCACGCTGGCCAGGATCATCAGCCGCTTGTGGACCTCCGGCTTGTTCGACTGGGCGATGGCCAGGCCAAAGAGCCCGGCGAAGACCACCAGGGCCGACAGCGAAACGACCGAGAACCTTCGCGCCGCGTCGCCCATGCCTATGGCCTCGGCGACGTTGATCGAGTTGATCGCCGCCAGAATGACCGTGATGCCCATCGCGGTCGCCAGCGAGATGCCGGCCATGCCCCAGTTGCGGTGGTTGAGCACCCGACCGGCCGCGACCTGCCAGCTCTGGAAAAGGAAGAACAGGGTCCAGCTGAAGAACAGCGCGCCGTGGATGTGCAGGATCGGCGCGCCGGTGAAACTGCCGGTCGCCATCTTCGCCCAGTAGGTTGGGATGAAGCCGCCGAAGGCGATCAGGACGAACGCCGCCGCCATCCAGACGTAAAACCTGGGCCGCGCCGCGCGCGCCGCGCCTACGCTTACCGTCGTCGCCACCATGATCGGCCCCCGCCTCGTGACCGCGGGAGAATACTACAGCGGAGCTCGACCTTAAAGCTGCGCCGTGCGGGCGCCGGTGAAGCTGGCGTTGGTCATGACGGCGCCGGACAGATCGGTCACGCGCACGCCGCCGCTGCGCATCTCCAGGGCGCGCATGTCGGCCCGGTTGAACGAGGCGTGGGAGAGCTTGGCCCGGCGGAAGCTGGCGCCGCGCAGGTCCGCGCCGGTGAAATCGGCCTCGCGCAGGTCGGCGTCGTCGAAGTTGGCGCCCTGCAGCTCGCAGCCGGAGAAGTCGACGCCGATGGCGATGACGCCCCGCGCGGACAGCGCGGTGAGCTTCAGGCCGGCGAGTTCGCCCGCCAGCGGCCGCAGATCGGCCTTGTCGAAATGCGGCGCGGCGCCTTCGCGGCCGCCGGTGTGGATCCAGGCCTGGACGGCGCCGACCAGTTCGCGCAGGGCCGGCGCGCGGGCCATCGCCTCGGCGGAGGGGTCGAGCACGCAGCCGACCAGACGGGCGGGGTCGATGCCGAGATCCTCGCGGCGCACGCCGGTCAGCACCGCGCCGTCCAGCCGCACGCCGTCGAGCTTGGCGCCCTTGATGTCGGCGTCGTGCAGGATCGCTCCGCAGAGGTTGGCCCCCTTCAGGTTGGCGCCGGTCAGGCGCACCCGGCGCATGGCGGTGTCGCTGAAGTCGACGCCGGCGGCGGCGATGCGCGACAGGTCGACATCGTTCAGCGAGGCGCCGCTGAGCTGGGCGCCCTCGGCGGCCGCGCCGGCGGCCAGCACGGCCTCGCGCAGGTCCGCGCCGTCGAGCCGGGCGAGCTTGAGGTCGGCGCCGTCGAGGTCGGCGCCGCGCAGGTCGGCATAGCGCAGGTTGGCGGCGCGGGCGTCCACGTGGGAGAGATCGGCGCCGTAGAACTTGGCGCGCTCCAGCTGGGTGAGGGCCAGGCGCGCGCCCTTCAGGTTAGCGCCGGTGAAATCGGCGCGCGAGAGGTTGCGTTCGGAGAGGTCGATGCCGGCGAGGTTCATCCGCTGCAGCATGGCCTGCATGCCCTTTTCGCCGCGCAGCATCCGCTCGTGGGCTTCGAGGAAGGGCTCGATCCCGCTGTGGTCGGCGGGGACGGCGGCGGACTGGCTCACAGCTTGAGGTGCTCTCGATGACGCATACGTCACCGATGACGCGATAAGGCTAAGCTTGCCTTAATTCGCCGCGGGCGGATCGCCGCAGGGTTGCGGCCCGGCGACTATCAGATGGATCGACGACGTGGCGTGCGACGCCGGTCGAGGATCGTAAGATGGCCGAGCAATCCTTCGCCCATCCCCACAATCAGGTCCGCGGTCAGGCGGGCCCGCTCGTCGGGATCTCGATCGCCATAGCCGATGATCAGGACGCCTGGCACCTTCACGCCGAGGCGAACGACGATCTCGCCGAAGTCGTAGTCTTCCGTGAGAATAATCCGGTCATCGTCCGCCGCCAGTTCGGCCAAGGCCAGATCGGGCGCCGTCGCGTGCGTCACGACGGCTCGCCGCAGGTCGTGACCCAAGCCTTCGACGGCCTCGATCACCTGGCGGGGGCAGCATTCGTCGGCGAGGAAGCGCACTTATTCGGCAGCGGCGAGCGCGCCTTGGCGCAGGTAGTCGGCCGCGTACTCGAGAGCCGCCCGGATGTCCTCTTCGGTGAGGCGGGGATAGCTGTCGATGATCTCGGCGAAGCTCGCCCCGCGTGCGCACTCCCGAAGAATCAGTTCGACCGTGAGGCGGGTGCCCTTGATCACGGGTTTTCCGACCATGACGGCGGGGTTGCGCTCAATTCTGTCGTGCATAATGCACGACCATATCACGAAACCCGCTTCAGCGCTTCCCCCAGCTCGTCCACCGCCTCGGCCGTCGTCGCCCAGGAGCACATGAAGCGCACCG
>JADZBR010000334.1 GCA_020852035.1 Caulobacteraceae bacterium | reverse complement strand
TGGCGAGGCATGCCAGGATACGCTTCATGGAGCGCCCCCCTGTCTGTTTCTCGTCGACGATGCAGGGGCTTTGGTACAGATCGCGGGAAGGTGAGGCAACCCGGGGGGGAACAAAATGCCGCTGACGATCTACGGCGACTCCATGTCGGGAAACTGCCTGAAGGTGAAATGGGTCGCTGATTTCCTTGGGCTTTCCTACGACTGGATCGAGACGGACGTCCTCAAGGGCCAGTCGCGCACGCCGCAGTTCCTGGCGATGAACCCGGCGGGGCAGGTGCCGACGGTGATTCTGCCCGATGGCCGGCCGCTCGCCCAGTCGAACGCCATCATCCTGCACCTGGCGGAAGGCTCGGCGCTGGTCCCGCAGGACGCCTACGCGCGGGCGCGGGTGCTCGAATGGATGTTCTGGGAGCAATACAGCCATGAGCCCTACATCGCCGTGGCGCGCTTCCAGATGGCCTATCTGGGCAAGGCGAAGAGCGAGCTGGAGCCGCGGCTGGTGGAGCGTGGGAAGGCCGCCCTGGCGCGGATGGAGGAGGCGCTGGCGGACTCCGCCTTCCTCGTCGGCGAGGCGGTGACGCTCGCCGATGTGGCGCTGGTGGCCTACACGCGCCTGGCCCACGAGGGCGGTTTCGACCTCGCCGACTATCCTGCCCTCCGCGCCTGGGTCCCCCGGGTCGAGCGGGCGCTCGCTATCCGGTGACGGAAACTTCGCTTGCCCGCCGCCGGCGAGCCGCTAGGCGTGGAGCGACGAACGGCGAGGGATGACATGCGCAGACTGATCGCAATCCTGGCGGCGGGCGCTGCGGCCGGCTCGGCCGGCCAGGCGGCCGCCTGGGGCGGAGCGGGGCACCGGATGGTCGGCGTCGTCGCCATGCAGGCCCTGCCGGCCGACCTGCCGCTCTTCCTGCGAGTCCCGGACGCGGCGACCGAGGTGGGCGAGCTCTCCCGCGAGCCCGACCGCTCCAAGGGCGCCGGCAAGCTGCACGACAGCGACCGCGATCCCGGCCACTTCGTGGATGTCGACGACGCCGGTCTGGTGTTCGGAGGGCCGCCGCTCTCGACCCTGCCGCCGACCCGCGAGGCCTACGAGGCGGCCCTGCGCGCCGCCGGCAAGCACAGCTGGGTGGCCGGCTCTCTGCCCTATTCGATGATCGACCGCAGCCAGCAGCTGACCAAGGACTTCGCCTACTGGCGCGCCGCCAAGGCCGGGGCGGCGTTCGCCAGCTCGCCCGAACGCCGCGCCTGGCTGGACGAGGACCGCCGCCGCCGTGAGGGCCTGATCCTCAAGACCCTGGGCGAGCTTTCCCATTTCGTCGCCGACGGCTCGCAGCCGCTGCACGTCTCTCTGCACTACAATGGCTGGGGCGACTATCCGAACCCGCGCGGCTACACCACCGCCAGGATCCACGGCCCGTTCGAGGGCGAACTGGTGAAGGGCGGCGTCGACATCGCCAAGGTCCGCGCCGGCGTGGCGCCTTATCGCGATTGCGCCTGCGCTCTGGAGGCCCGCGTCACGGCCTATCTCACCTCCAGTTGGAAGCTGGTCGAGCCGCTCTACGAATTGGAGAAAGCCGGCGGACTGGCGGCCGGCGACCCGCGCGGCGTCGCCTTCGCGACCGAACGCCTGTCCGCCGGCGCCTCGGAGCTGCGCGACATGATCGTCATGGCCTGGCAGGCCAGCGATACCGCCGAGGTCGGCTGGAAGCCGGTCAAGGTCGCCGACGTCGAGGCCGGCCGGGTCGATCCCTACGACGCGCTCTACGGCGCCGACTGATGCTGCAGTTCGGCGACAAGCAGCCGGGCCTGATGTACCGCGACCGCCCCGCCGCCTTCGGCATCGCCGAGAGGAGCGATTTGATCGCCGTCGTCCTGGTGGAAAAGCCCGGCCTGCCGGGGTGGTTTGACCTGCCCGGCGGCGCGCTCGATCCCGGCGAGGACGGCCTCGTCGCCGTCGTCCGCGAGTTCGGCGAGGAGACCGGGCTGGTGGTGAGGCCGCAGCCACGTCCCTTCGCCCGCGCCGCCCAGTTCTTCCTCAACACCGACGGCTCGCCCTTCAACAATCTTGCCGAGTTCTACCAACTGGCGGTCGAGGGCGAGGCGCCGGGGCTGAAGATCGAGGACGACCACACCCTGGTCTGGCTGGAGCCGGCCCAGGCGCTGATCAGCCTGCGCCACGACGCCCATGCCTGGGCGCTGACCGCCTGGCTTCGCCGGCGACGCTAGGCGGCCTTCCTGGCGCGCGAGCGGCCCGCCTTGCGCTTGGATGGGCCGGACGCGGCCTTGGACCGGGCGGCCCGCGAGACCTCGGCGGCGTCGGCGGGATCATGGTGTTCGGCCGCCGCCGTTTCCATGTCGTCGAGCAGCTTCTCCAGCTCCTTGTCGGTCATCTTCTCGACGCCGATGTAGCGGTTGTGGGCGTTGGTCACCCGGATCAGTTCGTCGAGCTTGGCCTGGAGGGCGGCGTTGTCGCGATTCTGGGTGTTCTGGATCAGGAACACCATCAGGAAGGTGACGATGGTGGTCGAGGTGTTGATCACCAGCTGCCAGGTGTCCGAGAAGCCGAACACTGGCCCGCTGACGGCCCAGATCGCCACCAGGGCGATACAGGCGACGAAGGTCGGCGGCCGCCCCGTGAACCGGGACACCTCCGTGGCGAACTGGCTGAAAACCCTGGTGATGCTCATGGACGCTCCTGCGCTGCGGCAACGATTGCGCCCCGGCCGGGTTCCCGCCGCCGCCGCCATGCGCTAGAGGCGCGCCCAACCGATCAGGAGCGGGCATGGCCGAAGCACGGATCATCGAGGGACGGGCGCTGTCCGACGCGGTGGAGGCCGAGGTCGCCGCCGAGGTCGCCCGGCTGAAGGCCGAGCATGGATTGCAGCCGGGCCTGGCCGTGGTGCTGGTCGGCGACGACCCGGCCAGCCAGATCTACGTCCGCTCGAAGGGCGAGCGCAGCCTGGCCGCGGGCATGCACTCCGAGACGCACCGCCTGCCGGCCGGGACCGACATGGAGACCCTGCTTGCGCTGATCGGCCGGCTGAACGCCGATCCCAAGGTCCACGGCATCCTCGTGCAGCTGCCGCTCCCCAAGGGCCTGGACGAGCGGCGGGTGATCGACGCCCTCGACCCGGCCAAGGACGTCGACGGCCTGACCCTGATCAACGCCGGGCGCCTGGCCAGCGGCTTTCCGGGCCTGACGCCCTGCACGCCGCTCGGCTGCATGATGATGCTGCGCGACGTCCATCCCGAGGGCCTCGCCGGCAAGCGCGCCGTGGTGGTCGGCCGCTCGGTGCTGGTCGGCCGGCCGATCGCCCAGCTGCTGCTGCAGGCCGACTGCACCGTCACCATCGCCCACTCGCGCACCCGCGATCTGGCCGAGCTCTGCCGCGAGGCCGACATCCTGGTCGCGGCGGTGGGCCGCCCGCGGATGATCAAGGGCGACTGGATCAAGCCCGGGGCCACGGTGATCGACGTCGGCATCAATCGCGTGCCCTTCGACAATCCGGAAAAGGCGGCCGCCGGCAAGACCAAGGTGGTCGGCGACGTCGCCTACAAGGAGGCGCTGAAGGTCGCCGGCGCGGTCACCCCCGCGCCGGGCGGGGTCGGGCTGATGACGGTGGCCTGCCTGCTGGCCAACACCGTGCAGGCCGCCAAGGCCCAGGCGGGTCTTTAAAGCCCTCTTCGCATCGCGGGAAACGATCCCGCCGGGTCGCCGGCGGGTTCATCGGAACGTCACGGAACATCGCCGCCCGCCGCTGGGTTGTTCGCCCAGGCCCTTCCCTGGGCCCGATGATCAAGAACAATCGGCAGGAGTATGCACGATGGCGGACCGTTGGACGCACGATCGAGGCCGCAGCGAGGAATCGCGGCGACAGCGTTTTGAACCTGATTACGGCCGAGACCGCTGGGGAGCCGCCGGCGGCTATGACTACGGTGGTGGCGCGCGCGGCCAGGAAGAGCGCACCTTCCGCGGCTATGACAGCGACCGGGACGACGACCGCGAGCGCTATGGCCAGCGGAGCCTCGGCGACCGCTATCCGGATCGCAGCTACGGCGAATCCCCGGTCTTCGGCGAACGGGAGACGGGGGCCGGCTATAGCCGCAACCGCAACGCCTACGGCGCCCAGGGCGGCCGCTACTACGGCGATCCCGGCAGCCGCCACGATCGCCCGCAGTTCGGCGACGAACCGCGCTTCGGCAGCGCCTATGAGGCCGACTACGGTCGCCGTCGCGGCTACGATGGGCTCGGCGATCGTCACGCCAGTCGGGCGGGCGGCGACATCTCCACCGGCTACGAGGCTGACCGCCATCGTGGCGGCGTTCAGGACTGGAGCCCCGGCGACGGCGGGTTCAGCCGCTTCGGCTTCGGCTTCCTCAACGCCGAGCGGCGCGAGCGCGGGCGTCACTTCGGCCGCGGGCCGGAGGGCTACAAGCGCTCGGACGCGCGGATCAGCGAGGACATCCACGACCGGCTGACCGATGACGACGACCTCGACGCTTCCACGATCCAGGTACAGGTCAAGGACGCCGAGGTGATTCTGAACGGCAAGGTCGCCGACCGCATCGACAAGCATCGCGCCGAGCACATCGCCGAGGCCGTCTCCGGCGTCGAGCACGTGCAGAACAACCTGCGCGTCGACAAGGCGCTGGCCCACGGGCCGCACGGGCACATGGACAATGACTACGACCGGGTGAAGTCCGTCGCCGTCGGCAAGAACTGACGGCCCGTCTTCAGTCCAGGCCGAACGGGGCGGTCGCTGGCCGCCCCGTTTTGCTTGGGCGCGACCTTCGCTAGGCTTCGGGCCATGTCGACCGAAGACCTCGCGCTCTGGCGGGCTCGCTGGAACCTCAGCGAGGACGGCGCGGCGTTCTCCACGGAGTACACGAACAGTCTTCTGCAACCCGTTCGCACGTCCGATGGGACCCGGGCCATGCTGAAGCTGGCCAGGTCGCCCGAAGAGCGACGCGGGGCTGCGGCCCTGGCGTTGTTCGGCGATGCGGCGGTTCCAGTTCTGGCGCGCGAAGACGAAGCGGTCCTGTTGCTGCGGCTGGACGGGGAGGGCGAACTGGTCTCGATGGCCGCCGGCGGGCGCGACGACGAGGCGACGAAAATCCTCTGCGGTGCGCTGCGCCAACTCCATCGACCAGCCCCGGCTCAAGCCCCGCTGGCGGACCTCTACGATTGGTTCGCGGCCCTACGCGCGGCGGCCGCGATGGCGCATCGCGATCCGCTCTATGCGATCGCCTGGCGGGGCGCCGCGTCGCTGTTTGCACAGCGCGCGCCGTCCGTGGCGTTGCACGGCGACATGCATCACAACAACGTCCTGCGCGACGCCGATGGCCGCTGGCTTGCCATCGATCCGAAAGGGCTGGCCGGAGACGCCGGCTACGACTTCGCCAACATCCTGCACAACCCTTCGGCCGGGATCGCCCACGCGCCCGGTCGGCTTGCCCGCCAGGCGCGGACCATCGCCGAGTGCAGCGGACAGCCTCTGGCGCGAGTGCTTCAGTGGGCCCTCGCCCATGCATGCCTGTCGGCGGCGTGGTCGAGGGCGGATGGGCGCGAGGACTGGGAGGCGCTGGCCCTGACCACGGCGCGCATCGCTCAGGCCGAACTGGCCGCCATCGCCTGAATGGCCGCGTCGTCGCGGCGCTTCAGCGGGTCGCGCAGGCTGGAGCCGACCGGCGTGAACTCCAGGGACACCGAATTGATGCAGTAGCGCAGGCCGGTCGGCGGCGGCCCGTCGGGGAAGACGTGACCCTGGTGGCTGCCGCATCGGGCGCAGCGGGTCTCGATACGGACCATGCCGTAGGAGGTGTCGCGCACCGCGACCACGTGATCCTCATGGAACGGCGCATAGAAGCTCGGCCAGCCGGTGCCGCTCTCGAACTTGGTCTGGAAGCGGAAGAGCGGCAGGGCGCAGAGCCGGCAGCAGTAGACGCCGGGGTTCTTTTCGCCCAGCAGGCCGCCGCAAAACGGCGCCTCGGTGCCATGGTGCAGCAGAACTTCGCGTTCCTCGGCGGTGAGGCTGGTCTCCAGCTTTCGGCGCTCGTCGTCCGTGGGCGGGGTGAGGTCGAAATCAGTCTTGGCGGCGTCGGTCATGTGAACCATCTAGGGAGCGCGACGGCCAATGATAAGCGCCCGCGAGGGAGACCTGGCAATGATCACATCGACCACTCCAACCGTGCCTGGCCGCGAGGCGGGCGAAATCCTCGGCATCGTCACCGGCGAGGCGATCATCGGGGCCAACATATTCCGCGATTTCACCGCCGGCATCACCAACATCGTCGGAGGCCGGGCCGGCGGCTACGAAAAGGCGCTGCGCGAGGCGCGCGACATCGCCCTGCGCGAGATGCAGGACGAGGCGCGAAAGCTGGGCGCCGACGCGGTGCTCAGCGTCGACCTCGACTATGAGACCCTGGGCGTCGAGAACGGCATGCTGATGGTCTCGGCCAGCGGCACCGCGGTGAAGCTGCGCTGATGGGCAAGCAGGCGATCGCCTTCCTGCAACCCGGCTGGGCTGACTGGGAGGCCGGCCACGTGCTGCCGCTGTTGCGGGAGTATTTCGGCGTCGAGGTGCGCGCCGCCACGCCGGACGGCAAGCCTCAGGTCTCCATCGGCGGGCTGGAAGCCAAGGCCGACGCCAGCTTCGCCGAGGTGAAGCCGACCGACGCCGACATCTTCCTGGCCATCGGTTCGGACGCCTGGCCGAAGTTCCACGACGAACGCTTCTTCGGCCTGCTGCGTGACGCGCTGGACGCCGACCGCATCGTCGGCGTGATCTGCGCGGCCACCGTGGCCGGCGCGCGCGCCGGGCTGTTCGAGGGCCGCGACCACACCAGCAACGGCAGGGACTGGCTGCTCGGCCACGCCCCCGGCTACGCCGGCGCCGATCGCTACAGAGAGGCCGGGCCGGCGGTGACCGGCGGCAAGCTGGTCAGCGCGCCGGGCAGGGCCCCCAACACCTTCGCCACCGCCATCGCCCGGCTGGTGAAGCCGGAGGCGGCGAAGGGTCTGGAGGGGTACGAGGCGGAGAGCCGGCTGGAGTGGTCGGCTTGAAGACACAGAGCCTCGGAGCGTATAACTGCTAGCTTCTGGAGTTATACCATGACCGTGATCATCCGTGATCGGGAAACCGACCAAATGATCCGCGAACTCGCCGCCGAGGAAGACGTGGGCCTGACTACGGTCGTCCGCCGCGCGGTGGAGGACTATCGGCAGAAGCGCCGCCAGCGGGACGACAAGGAAGTCCGCATGCGACGGCTTCGCGCCATCCTCGATGAACTCGACAGCCTGCCGGTGCAGGATCCGAGGAGCGCCAAGGAGATCATGGATGATCTCTATGACGAGGACGGCCTGCCGAAGTGATCGTCATTGATGCTTCGGCGGTTTGCGCGATTGCCCTTCATGAACCGGAGCGCGACGCTTTCATCGATGCGGTCAACGCCAACGGAGGCGGATGGATATCCCCGCTCGGCGTGTGGGAGAGCAGGATTTCAGTGACCCGTCGCCTGTCGGCGCCCAGCTTGCTGGTGGATGGGATATTGTCGGCGCTGGCCGTGACGCTTGTCGCGACGGACCAGGAACAAACCGACCTCGCTTTCGAGGCATGGCGTCGCTTCGGCAAGGGGCGCCATCCCGCGCGATTGAACCTCGGCGGCTGCTTCGCCTACGCCCTGGCCAAGTCCCGCAACCTGCCGATGCTCTACAAGGGCGACGATTTCGCCAAGACAGACGTTGCGTCAGCATTTTAGGGAGGCGGCATGTTTTCGAAGATCCTGATCGCCAACCGGGGCGAGATCGCGGTCCGCATCATCAAGACCTGCCGCCGGCTCGGCATCGCCACGGTGGTCGTCTACTCCGAGGCCGACGCCGACTCGATGGCCGTGGAAATGGCCGACGAGGCGGTGTTCATCGGCCCGCCGCCGGCCGCGCAGA
>JADZBR010000333.1 GCA_020852035.1 Caulobacteraceae bacterium | reverse complement strand
TCACCCGCTCGATCGCGGATCAGGCGCGCACGATCCGCATCCCGGTGCACATGATCGAGACGATCAACAAGCTCGTCCGCACCAGCCGCCAGATCCTGCACGAGATCGGCCGCGAGCCGACGCCGGAGGAACTGGCCGAGAAGCTGGCCATGCCGCTGGAGAAGGTCCGCAAGGTCCTGAAGATCGCCAAGGAGCCGATCAGCCTCGAAACGCCGATCGGCGACGAGGAGGATTCGCACCTCGGCGACTTCATCGAGGACAAGAACGCCGTCCTGCCGATCGATGCGGCCATCCAGTCGAACCTGCGCGAGACCACCACGCGCGTGCTGGCCTCGCTGACCCCGCGCGAGGAGCGGGTGCTGCGCATGCGCTTCGGCATCGGCATGAACACCGACCACACCCTGGAAGAGGTCGGCCAGCAGTTCAGCGTGACCCGCGAACGCATCCGCCAGATCGAGGCCAAGGCGCTGCGCAAGCTCAAGCACCCCAGCCGGTCCAGGAAGCTGCGCTCGTTCCTCGACAGCTGAGGCCATGCTGAACCGGCGACAGGTCTGGGCCCCCGCCTTGGCGGTCGCGGCCTTGCCGGTCCGAGCCGCCGCTTCCAACCGCGATGCCCGGCTGCGCGCGGTCCTGACCGCCCAGCAGGCGGCGCAGCGCATCCCGGGAATGGCTTTTCTGGCGGTGCGCGGCGGCCGCGTGGTGTTCGCCGAGGCGTTCGGCATGCGCGATCGCGAACGCGCTCTGCCGGCCACGCTCGACACGCGCTTCCCCATCGGCTCGGCCACCAAGTCCTTCACCTCGATGGCCGTGGCGTTGAGCCAGGACCGGGGGTTGCTGTCGCTGGACGACCGGCCGCACCGCTGGCTGCCCTGGTATCGCATGGCCGATCCGCAGGCCGACCGCGGCGTCACCCTGACCGACATGCTGTCGCACCGCACGGGCCTGCGGGCCTATGCCGACCTGGCCGCCGAACCGGGCGTGCTGACACGCCAGGAATACGTCCGCGCCGCCGTCTCGGCCCGGCCGGAGGCGCCGTTCCGCAGCCGGTTCCAGTATTGCAACGCCCAGTATTCGGCGGCGGGCGAAGTGCTGGGCCAGATCCACGGCGCGCCGTGGGAGCAGGTGATCGAGCGCCTGATCTTCGCGCCGCTCGGCATGCGGACCGCCCGCACCAGCCTGGAGCAGCCGGGCGCCGACGCCGATCAGGCGGTGGGCTACGACGTCGCCGCCGTCGAGGGGCCTCGCCCGGTCCCGCCGCCGAGGAGCATGGTCGCCCTCGCGCCGGCCGGCGCCATCGCCGCCTCGGCGAACGAGATGGGCCGCTGGCTGCTGATGCTGACGGCGGGCGGTCGCCACGAGGGCGCTCGCTTCGTCTCGCCGCAGGCCCTGGAGGCGCTGACGACGCCGCGTATCGACATCAGCCCGAGCCTCGCCTACGCCCTGGGCTGGGCGACCTACCGGTTCGGCGACGACAGGGTGGTGGAGCACAATGGCGGGTCGAGCGGGATCAGCGCGCTGGTCAGCTTCATGCCCGGCCGGCGGACGGGTTTCGTGTTCCTCGCCAACCGCTCGCCGAACCTGATGACCCAGATCGGCGCGGCCGCGCCGCTGATCTATCCGCTTCTGCTCGAGGAGCCGCCGCCGCCCGCGGCGACGATCTCCACCAAGCCGCCAGCGCCGCCCGCCCCGGCTCCGCCGGACGCCCGCGAGGCGATGGAGGGGCAGGCCCTCGAAGCGCTGGTGGCGCGAATGATCGCGGCGGCGGGCGGTCGCTCCGCGCTGGAACGCCACCGCGCGATGGAGGCGCGCGGCGTCAAGGTCTATGAAAATCAGGGCGTTCGCGCCGACCTTTCAATGCGCGCGGCTGCGCCGGCGGCTTTCGAGCAAACCGAGATCTGGTCGGCGGCCGAACGCGAGATCGGCCGGCTGCGGGTGTTCTTCGACGGCGCGCACGGCGGACAGGAGACCACCTTCGGCCAGGACGGCGAGAACGACCCCGCCGCCGACAAGGCCGCGCGTCGGGCCGGAGCTCTGCATCCGCTGCTGGACTTCGACGCCCTCTATGCCGGGGCGACCCTGGCCCGAGGCGAGCTCGACGGCCGCTCCGTGCAGGTGCTCGGCCTGACCGGGCGCGACGGCGCCCGCGAGGTCTGGAGCGTCTCCGAAGACGGCTTGCTTCTGCGGCGCGAGGCGGACGGCGAGGTCTTCGACTATGCAGACCACCGGCCGGTCGATGGCGAGCGCGTGCCCTTCGCCATCGACATCCGCAACGCCCTGGGCCTGATCACGGTGCGGCTCGACGAGGCGCGTTTCGTCGAGGCGGTCGATCCCGCAGCGTTCCGCACGTCCGCAAACAAATCCAATTCTCGATGAGATTCAATATATTACCAAAAATGTTCTCATCCATATCGGCCGGCTGGAGACGGCGCCAGGGAACCATTGGGCGTCGCCCCTAGACCTCCAGCACGGTCTCGAAGCCGCCGAAGATCATGCGCTTGCCGTCGAAGGGCATCTGCATCTTCTGCATGCGCTCGTCGCCCATCAGCTTTTCCCAGCCGGCGTCGCGGGTCGCCTTGTCCGGCCAGGTGATCCAGGAGAACACCACCGTCTCGTCCGCCTTGGCCTGGACGGCGCGCTTCAGGTCGGTGACCTGGCCGTCGGGCACGTCGTCGCCCCAGTTCTCCACGCACTTCAGGGCGCCGACCTCGATGAACAGGGCGTCGGCTTTCCGCGCGTGTTCGAGAAAGGCGGCCTTGCCCGCGGTCGGCACCGCCGCGACCATCCCGTCGATGTAGGGCATCGGGTTTCCTCCTTGCGCCAGCCTTCGCCTGAAATGCGTCAAATGCGCGACAGGATCGGCCCGCCCCCTTGCATCGCAAGGGGTTCGGAGGCATCTAACCGCCGCTTACGCACATCGGCCGGCCTTTCTTGGAGGCGGCGGTTCGGGCCCTTGGCCCGTCCGGCGGTCGAAATCGCTTACGCCGAGAACCACCCACGGGCGGTGAGGGTTTTCGGTGGAGTAGGGGCGCCCGCCGTCGCACGGACGTCGCCATCGCCGCCTAAGTTTGAGTGAAACCGTCTCTGGAGACCCATGAAGGTACCGCATACCGAATTCGGCGATCGCCGCACCGCCTCGATGGAGGCCAAGCAGGCCATGCTGGCCCGCTTCAAGCCCAAGCCGACCGTCACCGCCACTCAGTTTGTCGACCGCAAGGCCCTGAAGGCCCAGCGCGCCCAGGAACTGCGCGAGGCCCGCGAGGCCGAGAAGGAAGCCAAGCGCCTGGAGCGCGAGGCCGCCGAAGCCGTCGCCGCCGCCGAGCGGGAAGCCGCAGAACAGGCCGCCCTGGAAGCCAAGCGCGAAGAGCGCAAGGCCCGCAAGGCCGCCGAGCGCACCGACGCCCAGAACCGCCGTCTGGCCAAGCTCGCCGCCTACGCCAAGGCTGGCAGCTCGGACTTCTGACGCGCGCCGGGCGAGGCCGTCTCGCCCGGGCCCTTCCCCTTCGACGGAAAACCGTCTAGCCGCCGGGGCATGGGGATCAAGGCGCTCTTCGTCACCTGGTTCTACGAGGCCCAACTGGCCGAGGCCCGCGACCTCGAGGCGTTCAACATCGAGCTCGCGCAGGCCTGCCGCATGCTGGCCGCCGAGG
>JADZBR010000332.1 GCA_020852035.1 Caulobacteraceae bacterium | reverse complement strand
GGGAAGTTGGCCTTGATGGTGCCGGTGATCACGTCCACCGACGGGCGCTGGGTGGCCATCACCACGTGGATGCCGGCGGCCCGCGCCATCTGCGCCAGGCGCTGCACGGCGCCCTCGATGTCCTTGCCGGCGGTCAGCATCAGGTCGGCCATCTCGTCGATGATCACGACGATGAAGGGCATCGGCTCGGGGTTGATCTGCTCGGTTTCGTAGATCGGGCGTCCGCCCTCGTCGAAGCCCGTCTGCACCGTCCGCTCGAAGTGCTCGCCTTTGGCGGCGGTCTCGGCGGCGCGCTCGTTGTAGGAGGCGACGTTGCGCACGCCGATCTTGGACATGCGGCGATAGCGATCCTCCATCTCGCGCACGGTCCACTTCAGCGCGACGATGGCCTTCTTGGGATCGGTGACCACGGGGGCCAGCAGATGCGGGATGCCGTCGTAGACCGAAAGCTCCAGCATCTTCGGGTCGATCATGATGAACCGGCACTTCTCGGGCGGCAGCCGGTAAAGGATCGACAGGATCATGGCGTTGACGCCCACCGACTTGCCCGAGCCGGTGGTGCCGGCGACCAAGAGGTGCGGCATCTTCGAAAGGTCAGCCACATAGGGCTCGCCGCCGATGCCCTCGCCGAGGGCGACCGGCAGGGCCTGGGTCCCCTTCTCGTATTCCGGCGAAGCCAGGAGGTCGCGCAGATAGACCGTCTCGCGCTTGGCGTTGGGCAGCTCGATGCCGATGGCGTTGCGCCCGCCGACCACGCTGACCCGGCAGGCCGCCACGCTCATCGAGCGGGCGATGTCGTCGGCCAGGGCGACGACGCGGGCGTGCTTCACGCCGGCGGCGGGCACCAGCTCGTAGAGGGTGACCACGGGGCCGGGGCGGATCTGGTCGATCTGGCCGCGGACGCCGAACTCGGCCAGCACGCTCTCCAGCAGCTGGGCGTTCTGGCGCAGCGCGCCCTCGTCGAACGCCGCCGAGCGCGGCTTGGGCTTGGCCAGCATGTTGAGCTCGGGCAGCGAGAAGCCGCCGGGCCTGGCGAACTCGAAGGCGCCCTGGTTCTCGCGGCTCTCACGGCCTGAATCGCGCGGCGCCTTGGGCTGGCGGATGTTGAGCGGCGCGGCGGCGGGCTCGGCGAGGTCGAAGGGCGGCTCGTCCTCGGCCGGCTCGGCGTCGAAGGCCAGCGGCCTGGCCACCGCCGCGTCGCTGCGACGGGCCGGCTTGCGGGCGGCGGCCGCGGGCCGGGCGGCGGGTTCGCGGTGCAGCGCCTCATGCAGCCGGTCGACCAGCCCCTGCACCAGGCCGGTGGCGAAGAGCAGCGCCGCGCCGCCCGACAGGCCAAAGGCCGAGGCCGAGATCAGCCCCGCGTCCGGCGCGCCGATCCATTCCAGGCCGGCCACCGCCCAGCGCAGCAGGCTGTCGCCCCACAGTCCGCCCAGGCCGCTGGCGATCTGCCAGCCGTCCGGCGGAGTTCCCGCTGAAAAGGCCGCGGCGATCAACACCACCCCGATCCCGCCGACCAGGGCGCGGCGGCGCAGGCCGCGGCGCCCTGAAATCGGGCGCACGGTCATCAGCCGGGTGAGTCCGATGGTCACCACGATCATCGCCGCCGCCACCGCGGCGATTCCCAGCGACTGCAGGGCGAGATCGGCGATCAGCGCGCCGGGCAGGCCCAGCCAGTTGACCGGCGTGGCGTCGGAGGCGGTGTTGAGGCTCGGGTCGGCGGCGCTGTAGCTGGCGAAGGCGGCGACCAGCAGCAGCCCGACGCCGGCCGTCAGGCCGCCGCGGAACCGCACCGTCGAGGGGTGTTCCCAGGCGGTGCGCAGCACTTCGGCCACAAGCTCGCCACCGGTTTTCCGCGCCGTCCGCGCCATCACAGCGTCCTTGCAAGGATTTCGAACGACCCTTGTCGCGCCGGAGGGTTAAGGGGCGTTTACCCTGGCCGCGGCGAAATCGCCCGATGGCGCTTGTCGGCCGAAGGCGGCGCGTCATAGTTTGTGGCCGATGTGGGGCTCCTTGACCAACAACGCCGTGAGGGGGGTGGCCGTCTTGCTGGCGGCCGTGGCGCTTCTCGGGTTCTACCTCGGGGTGCGCGGCGCCATGCCGACCGCCCGCGACGCCGACGAGCGCGCCCCGGCGGCGACCACGGCGAGCGGTCCGGTGCAGGACGCCCAGCCGATCCAGGAGGTGATCCCGCCGCCGCCGGTTCCCGAGCCCAAGGCCGCGGACGCCAACCTTGCCGCCAGCAAGGCGGACGAGGAGGAGGCGGACGAGGAAGAGGCTGCACCTGCACCGCCGCCACCGCCGCCGGTCAAGGCCGCTCGCCCGCCGGCGGTCAACAGCGCCCCGGCCGACCCGATCGGCAACCTGATCCAGGCCCCGCCGCCCGAGGAAAACCCGTCCGAGCCGGTGCCCTTCTAGCCGAGCGCCGCCCGCGCCGCCGCCAGGGCCCCGGCCCAGGCCGCCGGCGCGTAGGGGATCGCCTGACCCACGCCCCAGACCGGCCCTGGCCAGGCCGGGTCGTCGAGCCGCCGGCCGACCACATGCACATGCAGCTGCGGCGTCACGTTGCCGAGCGCGCCGACATTGAGCTTCTCGACCGGGCGGCCCAGCGCCAGCCCCGCGGCGCGCGCCGCCGCGCCGGCCCGCACGAGTTCTTCCATCAACAGCGCGCGTTGCGCGGCCGCGAGGTCCTCGATCTCGCGCAGGCCGCCGATGCGGGGGATCAGCACCAGCCAGGGCCAGCGGGCGTCGGCCTGCAGCCGCACATGGCAGAGGGTCAGCTCGGCCAGCGGCTCGGAGGTCGCCAGGAATGCCGGGTCGATCTCGAACATGGCCAAGGTGAAGCACGCCGGCCCGCCCGCCGCCAGCCGGCTCGCCGTTGCGACGGGGCCGCCGGTGCGTTAGGGACCGCGCCGAACGCGCCTTAAGCGGCGCGCCTCCCACACGAGCCTTCCAAGGAGCCGCCCATGTCGAAGAAGCCTATCCGCGTCGCGGTCACCGGCGCCGCCGGCAACATCGGCTACGCCCTGCTCTTCCGCATCGCCTCCGGCGCCATGTTCGGCGCCGATCAGCCGCTGATCCTGCAGCTGCTGGAGATCCCCGTGGAAGGCCCGCAGAAAGCCCTGAAGGGCGTGGCGATGGAACTGGAGGACTGCGCCTTCCCGCTGCTGCAGGACATGGTGCTGACCGGCGAGGCCGACGTCGCCTTCAAGGACGTGAACTGGGCTTTGCTGGTCGGCTCCAAGCCGCGCGGTCCCGGCATGGAGCGCGCCGACCTTCTGAAGGACAACGGCAAGATCTTCATCGCCCAGGGCCAGTCGATCGACCGCGTGGCCGCCGACGACGCCCGCGTGGCGGTGGTCGGCAACCCCTGCAACACCAATGTCATGATCGCCGCCTCGCAGGCCAAGCGGCTCAGCCCCGACCGCTTCACGGCGATGGTGCGCCTGGACGAGAACCGCGGCCGCGCCCAGCTGGCCAAGAAGGCCGGGGTGGATATCGGCGAGGTCAGCGAGCTCTTCATCTACGGCAACCACTCGCCGACCATGTTCGCCGACTTCACGCATGCGAAGATCGGCGGCAAGCCGGCCGCCGAGGTGATCGGCGACGAGGCGTGGCTGAAGAACGACTACCTGCCGACCGTCGGCAAGCGCGGCGCGGCGATCATCGAGGCCCGCGGCCAGAGCTCGGCGGCCTCGGCGGCCAACGCCCTGGTCGACCACGTGCGCGACCTCGTCACCCCCGGCAAGATCCACTCGGTGGCGGTCAATTCCGAGGGCCGCTACGGCTTCGCCGAAGGCGTCTGGGCCGGCATGCCGGTGAAGTCCACCGCCAACGGCTACGAGGTGCTGACCAGCTACGAGATGGACGACTTCGCCAAGTCGAAGATCGCCCTCACCAACGACGAGCTGGTCGGCGAGCGCGACACCGTCAAGGACATGCTGGCCTAGTGGCCAGGACCACGCGGGCGACGGGGGCGCTCGACCGCGCCGGCGTCGCCTACCGCGTGGCGACCTACGACTACGACCCCTCCGCCGACCGCATCGGGCTGGCGGCGGCCGAGGCGCTGGGCGCCGAGCCCGGCCGGGTGCTCAAGACCCTGATGGCGCAGGTGGACGGCAAGCCGGTCTGCGTCGTCCTGCCCTCGGACCGCGAGGTCTCGATGAAGAAGCTGGCCGCCGCCTTTGGCGGCAAGTCGGCGGAGATGATGAAGCCGCAAGACGCCGAGCGGGTGACCGGCTACCACGTCGGCGGCGTCAGCCCCTTCGGCCAGAAGCGCGTCTTCCCCACGGCGATGGCGCGCGAGGCGCTGGACCATGCGCAGGTGTTCATCAACGGCGGCCAGCGCGGGCTGCAGGTGGAGCTTGCGCCGGCCGACGCGGTGAAAGCGCTGGCGGCCAAGGTCGCCGACGTCACCGCTTAGGGCGCGATCCCCTCCCCCTTGCGGGGAGGGGGCAGGGGGTGGGGGTGCAGGCCTGTGACTCTCCTGGAAGGGCTCGAGGCAGGGCTTCGCCGGACAGTCCTCCGCTGACACCCCCACCCCAACCCCTCCCCGCAAGGGGGAGGGGCTTTACATGTCGACTCCCGCCCGCCTCGCGCGTCTCATGACGGCAAGGGAGGCGCGACATGCGGATGCTCATTCTATCGGCCCTGATCTGGGGCTTCGGTCTCACCGCCCAGGCCCAGGCGCCCAAGGCCACCCTCGCCGACGCGGCGCTGCTGATCGGCCTCTGGGAAGGCGAGGGCTTCGGCGGCAAGGTGCAGGAGGGCTGGTCCGCGCCGCTGGCCGGGCGGATGGTCGGCCACTTCAGCGCGGCCTCCGCGAGCGGCAAGCCGATGTTCCACCAGAGCCTGATCATCGAGGAGCACGAGGGCTCGCTGCGCATGCGGCTCAAGCACTTCAGCCCGGACTTCAAGGGCTGGGAGGCGCAGGACAAGACGGTCGACTTCGCCTTGGTCTCGGCCGCGCTCGGCGCGGTGACCTTCGGCCCGGCCGCCTTCACCCGCGAGGGCGACGTGCTGACCCTGCGCCTGCAGCTCAGCGAAAAGGGCGTCAAGCGCGAGGAGGTGATGCGCTACCGGCGGGTGAAGTAGGCCCGTTCACGGCCAAGCTCCGCCGCGCTATGAGGCGGCCATGCTCGGCCCCACCCTCGAAACCGAACGCCTGATCCTTCGCCCGCCCGCGCCGGAAGATTTCGACGCCTGGGCCGAGTTCATGGCCGACGCCGAGGCCGCCCGCTTCATCGGCGGCCAGCAGCCGCGCTCGGCCGCCTGGCGCGGGTTCTGCTCGATGGCGGGCGCCTGGGCGATGTTCGGCTTCGGCATGTTCAGCGTCGTGGAGAAATCGACCGGCCGCTGGGTCGGGCGCCTCGGCCCCTGGCGGCCGGACGGCTGGCCCGGCACGGAGGTCGGCTGGGGGATCGTCCGCGAGGCCTGGGGCAAGGGCTACGCCACCGAGGGCGCGGCGGCCTCGATGGACTGGGCCTTCGACCACCTGGGCTGGACCGAGATCATCCACTGCATCGACCCCGAGAACACCGCCTCGCAGCGGGTGGCCCAGAGGCTCGGCTCGGCCAATCTCGGCCCGGCGCGGATGCCGCCGCCGTTCGAGGATCTGCCGGTCGACGCCTGGGGCCAGTCGCGGGACGCCTGGCGCGCGCGCCGCGCCGGCTAGACCCAGCCCCGCTTGCGCAGCATCGCCGCGTAGGTCCGGCTGACCGGCGCCTGGGCGCCGTCCTTCAGCGTCAGGGTGGCGCGGCCGTCACCGCGCTTGATGTCGGTCACCGCATCGCGCGCGACCCACCAGGAGCGGTGCACCTGGGCGCCTTCGATCCCGGCCAGTTCAGCGACCGCGTCGCTGAGGCGCATCAGGATCAGGTCCTGGCCCTTCGAGGTGTGCAGGCGCAGGTAGTGGTCCTCGGCCTCCACCGCCCAGACCTCGGCCCCGCGCAGCTTCGGCGGCAGGCGTTCCAGGAACCGGGGCGGGCCTGGCGCGGCCTCGGGCTCGTCCGGCCGGTCGCGGAACAGCGCGAAGGCCAGGCCGGTGATCGCCGCCGACATCACCAGCGAGACCAACAGATAGCCCGGCAGATCCGCCCAGCGCGCCCCGCCGGCGGCCATCGAGATCCCGAAGCTGAGAAGCGTGGTCAGCCCCGTCATCACGGCCGCCACCAGGGCCAGGCGCAGGGGTCGGCGGCCGGACAGCCGCGCGTCGCCGCGCAGGGCGTAGTCGACGCCGTAGCCGATGAACGCCAGCGTCACGGCGCTCGCCACGAACCAGATCGCCCGGCCAAGGAACGGCTCACGCCCCGTCCCGAAGGCGCCCGCGGCCGCCAGGATCAGCCCGATGCCGACGCCCATCGCCGCCACGCGCGGCGCCGGGTGATGCGCCAGCCGCGCCGTCCACGAAGCGTCAACGGCGCCGGCTGGCCGGTCGCGAAGGGAGGCTGGCGGGTCGCGCAACTTCGCTGGTTCCCCTCGCGGTGGCGGATAGGTGGTGGCCGGCCGGCGACGGAGCCGGGCCGGAGACCCGAACATGTCCCAGACCGCCGATTCAACCAAGCCGCGGGCCGCCTGGCGCATGCTCCGCCCGCTGGCCTTCGTCGCTGGAACCGCCGCCCTGACCCTGCTGCTGGCGCGGATCGACCCGCGCCGGTTGGCGCAGACGATCGCCGGCCTCGACTGGCGACCGCACGCGCCGGACCTGCGCCCGCTGCTGACGGCCTCGCCGGCGATCCAGGTCCATGTGATCGTGGTGCTGGCGGCGCTGGCGGTCGGCCTCTACCTGCTGGCCGGGCCGAAGGGGCGCCTGGCGCACAGGGTGCTGGGGTGGGCCTGGGCGGTCTTCATGCTCACCGGCGCGGTCTCCAGCCTTTTCATCCGCAGCATCTCGCCGGGCGGCTTCAGTTTCATCCACCTGTTCAGCGTCGTCGCCCTGATCTTCGTCCCGCTGGGGCTCTACTATGCGCGGCGCCACAACGTGCGGGGCCATCGCAGCACCATGCTCGGCCTGTTCAACGGCGGCCTGCTGGTGGCGGGGGCCTTCGCCTTCCTGCCCGGCCGGCTGATGTGGCAGGTGTTCTTCGGCTGAGACTGGAAAACCTGACGCTGGGTGCGGTTGCGGGATCGGGCGAGCGGGGTATAAGCCGCCCACCCCTTCGCCTGCGGGCGAGACCCAAAAAGCCCCGGGCGTCCATGAATATCCACGAGCATCAGGCCAAGGCCGTATTGGCGGAATACGGAGTCACGGTTCCGCGCGGTTATCCCGCGTTCACGGTCGAGGAGGCGGTGCAGGCCGCTGAGAAACTCGGCGGTCCGGTCTTCGTGGTGAAGTCGCAGATCCACGCCGGCGGGCGCGGCAAGGGGCGTTTTGAAGGTCTTGGCCCAGAGGCCAAGGGCGGGGTTCGAGTCGTCAAGTCGGTGGACGAGGTGAAGGCCAACGCCGCCGAGATGCTCGGCCGGGTGCTGGTGACCCACCAGACGGGCGCCAAGGGCAAGCAGGTGAACCGCCTCTACATCGAGGAAGGCGCCAATATCGCCAAGGAATTCTACCTCTCCCTGCTGGTCGACCGCGAGACCAGCCGCGTTTCGGTGGTCGCTTCCACCGAGGGCGGCATGAACATCGAGGACGTGGCGCACGACACGCCCGAGAAGATCGCCACCTTCGACATCGACCCGGCGACGGGCGTGTGGCCGCACCACGGGCTGAAGCTGGCCAGCGCGCTCGGGTTGAAGGGCGACCTGGCCAAACAGGCGCGCACCCTGCTGGGTCAGCTCTACGCGGCCTTCCTCGGCAAGGACATGAGCCTTCTGGAGATCAACCCGCTGATCGTCACCGGCGACGACCAGCTGCGCGTTCTGGACGCCAAGGTCTCGTTCGATTCCAACGCCCTCTACCGCCACCCGGACATCCGCGAGCTGCGCGACGAGACCGAGGAGGACGCCAAGGAGATCGAGGCCGCCAAGTTCGACCTCTCCTACATCGCCCTCGACGGCGAGATCGGCTGCATGGTCAACGGCGCGGGCCTGGCCATGGCGACGATGGACATCATCAAGCTCTACGGCGCCGAGCCGGAGAATTTCCTGGACGTCGGCGGCGGCGCCGACGAGGCCAAGGTGACGGCGGCCTTCAAGATCATCATCGCCGACCCCAACGTGAAGGGCATCCTGGTCAACATCTTCGGCGGCATCGCCCGCTGCGACATCCTGGCGAACGGGGTGGTCAATGCGGTGAAGCAGGTGGGCCTCAGCGTACCGCTGGTGGTGCGCCTGGAGGGCACCAACGCCGAGCTCGGCAAGCAGATCATCAACGAGAGCGGCCTCAACGTGATCGCCGCCAACGACCTGGCCGACGGGGCCGAGAAGATCGTCAAGGCCGTGCGGGGGGCGGCTTGATAATCGCACGGCCACACATATCCTGTGTGACTGTGGAGGTTCGCCATGAAGAACATCACCCTCGCCATCGACGATTCCGTACTTTCGCGCGTGCGGCGCTACGCCGCCGCACGCGACACGACGGTGAATGCGATCGTCCGCGATCATCTCACCCACATTGCCGAGGAATCCGACCGGGTGGCTGGCGCGCGCCGGCGGCTGCTGGAGATGATCGACGCCTCGCAGGCCGACCTCGGCCCGGTCAACTGGACGCGCGAAGACCTCTATGACCGCGGTCGCTGACCTGATGCTGGACACCAACATCCTCGTCTACGCCGTGTCGCGCACGCCCGAAGAGGCCGACAAGCGCGCCCGCTCGCGGCGGGTGATCGCCGAGGAGACCTTCGGGCTGTCGGCGCAGGTGCTGCAGGAATTCTACTGGGCCTCGACCCGCAAGGGCGCGCGGCCGCTGAGCCCCGTGGAGGCGCTCGGCTACATCGAGGAATTCGAGACCTACCCTTGCGTCCCCGTCGATGCGGAGATGGTGAAGTCGGGCGTCGAGCTGTCCGAGCGCTTCCGCATCGCCTACTGGGACGGCGCGATCCTGGCGGCGGCGCACCGCCTGGGCGCCAAGACGCTTTTCACCGAAGACCTGGCGCACGGACAGACCTATGGCTCTGTCCGCGCCGTGAACCCCTATCTGCCCAGCTGATCGACGAAGGCCCATGTCCATCCTCATCGACAAGAACACCCGCGTCATCTGCCAGGGCATCACCGGCGCCCAGGGCACCTTCCACTCCGAACAGGCCATCGCCTACGGGACGAAGATGGTCGGCGGGGTCACCCCCGGCAAAGGCGGCCAGACGCACATCGGCCTGCCGGTGTTCGACACGGTCGGCCAGGCGGTGAAGGAAACCGGCGCCGACGCCAGCGTGATCTATGTGCCGCCGCCGTTCGCGGCCGACTCCATCCTGGAAGCGATCGACGCCGAGGTGCCGCTGATCATCTGCATCACCGAGGGCATCCCGGTGGCCGACATGATCCAGGTGAAGCGCGCGCTTTCCGGCTCGAAGTCGCGGCTGATCGGCCCGAACTGCCCGGGCGTGCTCACCCCCGACGCCTGCAAGATCGGCATCATGCCGGGCAATATCTTCAAGAAGGGGTCGGTCGGCGTTGTTTCGCGCTCGGGCACCCTTACCTACGAGGCCGTGTTCCAGACCACTCAGGTAGGACTTGGCCAGTCGACGGCGGTCGGCATCGGCGGCGACCCCGTCAAGGGGACCGAGTTCATCGACATGCTCGACATGTTCCTGAAGGACCCGGAGACCGAGTCGATCATCATGATCGGCGAGATCGGCGGCTCGGCCGAAGAGGATGCTGCCGAATTCATCAAGAATTCCGCCGTAAAAAAGCCGATGGTCGGGTTCATCGCCGGCCGCACCGCGCCTCCGGGCCGCCGCATGGGTCATGCGGGGGCGATCATCTCCGGCGGCAAGGGCGGGGCGGACAGCAAGATCGCGGCGATGGAGGCCGCGGGCATCCGGGTCTCCCCGTCGCCGGCGGCGCTGGGGGAAACCCTGGTCGAGGTGCTCAAGGGCGCCTGAGTAGACAATCGAAGCGTAAGAGCGGTCCGCGCTCGGCTCACTGAAAGCTCCGCGGTCCGGGTGGAAAGCGGAACGAGATGGCGGACGACGCTGGACTGATCAACGAGGTGCTCGCGGAGACCTCCTTCCTCTACGGGGGCAACGCCGCCTTCGTGGAGGACCTCTATACGAGGTGGCAGGCCGCGCCGGACTCGGTCGAGCCCTCCTGGCGCGCCTTCTTCGCCTCGCTGCACGACGGCGCGAGCGAACCCAAGCCCTCCTGGACGCCAAAGGCCGTGCCCGGCCCGCGTCCCGACTGGCTCTCGGCCATCGACGGTCTGTGGCCCGCGGTCGAGGCCAAGGTCGGACAAAAGATCGCCGAGCGCGCGCCCGAAGCCCCGGTCGCCGACGTGCGCGCCGCGACGCTGGATTCCCTGCGCGCCATCATGATGATCCGCGCCTACCGGATGCGCGGGCACCTGAAGGCCAACCTCGACCCTCTGGGCATCGCCACCACGCCGGGCGACGCCTCCGAGCTCGATCCGGCGACCTACGGCTTCTCGGAGAGCGACTACGACCGGCCGATCTTCCTCGACTATGTGCTGGGGCTGGAGACGGCGTCCTTACGCGAAATCCTGGAGATCGTGCGGCGCACCTACTGCGGCAACGTCGGCGTGCAGTACATGCACATCTCCGACCCCAAGGAGAAAGCCTGGCTGCAGGAGCGCATCGAGGGCCGCGACAAGGAGATCGCCTTCACCAGGGAAGGCAAGGTCGCCATGCTGAAGAAGCTGATCGAGGCCGAGGGCTTCGAACGCTTCCTGCACAAGCGCTTCCCCGGCACCAAGCGCTTCGGCCTCGACGGCGGCGAGAGCGCCATTCCGGCCCTGGAGCAGATCATCAAACGCGGCGGCGCGCTGGGCGTGAAGGACATCGTCCTTGGCATGCCGCACCGCGGACGCCTGAACGTCCTGGCCGCCGTGATGGGCAAGCCCTATCACGTCATTTTCCACGAGTTCCAGGGCGGCACATCCCTG
>JADZBR010000331.1 GCA_020852035.1 Caulobacteraceae bacterium | reverse complement strand
GTCGCCAAGTTCGGCCGTACGCTGGACGAGATGGAGAAGCTGCTGGGGTAACTTCAGTCGTCATCCTCGCCCTTGTGGCGAGGATGACGGCGTTTGGGGTGAGAGCTTGCCGATCCGCCGCCATCCCCCCTAGAACCGCGCCCCATGGCCGACACCGAACTGCAAACCAAGACCGACCGCGCCCGCGCCTGGTTCGACGCCCTGCGCGACCGCATCGTCGCCGAGTTCGAGCGGATGGAGGACGACGCGCCCGCCGAGCTCTACCCCGGCGAGGCCGGCCGCTTCGAGCTGAAGCCCTGGGTCCGCCCGGCCGGCGGCGGCGGCGTCATGGGCTTCATGCGCGGCGGCCGCTTCTTCGAGAAATGCGGCGTCCACATCAGCCAGGTTCACGGGACCTTCACCCCGGAGATGGCCGCGACCATGCCCGGCGCCGACAAGGACCCGTCCTTCGTGGCCACCGGCATCAGCCTGATCGCCCACATGGTGAACCCGCGCGTGCCGGCGGTGCACATGAACACCCGGTTCCTGGCCACCACCCAGAGCTGGTTCGGTGGCGGCGCGGATTTGACCCCCCTCATGGAGGAGCAGCGCAGCCACGAAGCGGACGACGCGGTGGCCTTCCACGCGGCCATGCGGGCCGCCTGCGACAAGCACGACCCGGAGTGGTATCCGAAATACAAGGCCCGCTGCGACGAGTACTTCTTCCTGCCGCACAGGAACGAGCCGCGCGGCGTCGGCGGCATCTTCTACGACCACCACAACTCCGGCGACTGGGAGCGCGACTTCGCCTTCACCCGCGACGTCGGCGAAGCCTTCCTCGACATCTATCCGAAGATCGCCCGCCACCGCATGGACGAGCCCTGGACCGACGCCGACCGCCGAGAGCAGCTGGTCCGCCGCGGCCGCTACGTGGAGTTCAATCTGCTCTACGACCGCGGGACCATGTTCGGCCTGAAGACCGGCGGCAACATCGAGTCGATCCTCTCCTCGATGCCGCCGATGGTCAGCTGGCCCTGACTCGGTTCGGATGGCATCTTGGTGACGGCTCCACCAAGAGAGGTCCGCCATGAAGGTCATTCGCTGGGGCAAAGACTTGGCTGTGCGGATTCCAGCTTCGGTCGCCGCTCGCCTGGACCTTAAGGTAGGAGACGAGGTCAAGGTGGAGCGCGTCTCCCAGCCCACGCTCCACCTCAATTCCACCGAGTCTCGCAGGGAAGCTCTCCAAAGGCTTCGAAAGTACCGAGGAATGCTCCCTGCTGATTGGAATGCGCCGCGAGGTCCCTGACGGGAGCTTCTTAGGCCGCGTGCTTGTCGATCCAGGCCGCGAACTTGCCGGTGAAGTCCTTCAGGAACTTCCTGGTGTCCTCCTTCACCAGCACCCCGTTCTCGTCGAACAGGCTGGCCGTGAAGCCGACATAGGCTTCGTGCTGCAGCTGCGGCATGCCGAGGAACACAAACCCGTTGCGGAACTGGTGGTTGGCGCCGAAGCCCCCTTGCGCGCCCTGCGATGAGCTGATCACCGCGACCGGCTTGCCGCTCCAGACGCTGGAGCCGTAGGGCCGCGAGCCGACGTCGATGGCGTTCTTCAGCGCCGCCGGCACGCCGCGGTTATATTCCGGCGTCACCAGCAGCACGCCGTCCACGCCGCGGATTTCCTCGCGGAACCGCGCCCACTCGGTCGGCGGCGTCTCGGTCTCCAGGTCCTCGTTGTAGAACGGCAGGTCGCCGATCTCGACGAACTGGAACTCAAGCTCCGGCGCCAACTCGACGAGCGCGTTGGCGATCTTTCGGTTGTAGCTCTCCTTGCGGAGGCTGCCGACGAGGACGGCGACTTTGCGGGACATTTCTCTTCCACTCCGGTTTGATCGGGAGGCGACGAGCGCCTATTTGTTGCGAACGCAACATTATCTAGGTCACGCTTTCATGGTTGCAAGTGCAACAAAAACAAAAATCGCACAGGAACTCGAGGACGCCTGGGTCGCCCTCTTCCGCGCGCCCCCGGCGGTGGTGGAACGCGTCAACGCCCGCATCCGCTCCGAGGGGTTCCTGACCGTCGAGTGGTACGACGTCCTCTGGGCCCTGGCCCGCGCGCCGGCCGGCCGCATCCGCCAGCGCGACCTCGGCAAGGACCTGCTGATCGCCCGCTACAACCTCTCGCGCCTGATCGACCGGCTGGCCGCCGAGGGCCTGGTCGAGCGCGTCCCCTGCCCCGCCGACGCCCGCGGCTTCGACGTGGTGCTCACCGACAAGGGCCGCGACCTGCGCGCGGCGACCTGGCCCGTCTACGCCCAGGCCCTGCGCGAGGAGATCGGCTCGCGACTCTCCACCGATGAGCAATGCAAGCTCAGCCGCCTGCTGGCGAAACTGGTCTAGGTCGCCCCGTAACCTTTCGTTAGCCCTCCGGGGCCAAGCGTGCCGGCATGGCTTCCGGCTCTTTCCGCTATCGACGTCGCCGCCCGCGCACCCTGCTGGCGGCCCTCACCTGGCTGATGATCGTCGTGGCCTTGAGCCTCGGCTACCAGCTCAATGGCCGCCTGCCGTCGTCCGCCGAGCCGCCCTCCGCCGCCCTGCCCGAAACCATCGCCTATTCCGACATCCGGGTGACCGACGGCGACACCTTCCGCCTGGGCGCCGAGCGCATCCGCATCGCCAATATCGACACCCCCGAGATGCCCGGCCGCGCGGCTTGCGCCTACGAAGCCGACAAGGCGCTGGCGGCCAAGGCGCGCCTGGCGCAGATCCTCGCCGGCGGCGAGATCGTCATCGCCCGCGACGGCGTCGACCGCTACGGCCGCACGCTCGCCACCCTGCGCGTCAACGGCCGCGACGTCGGCGAGCAGCTGGTGGCCGAAGGGGCCGCCCAACGCTGGCAAGGCCACAAGGCGCAGTGGTGCGAGGCGGCCTGAGCGGTCCCTGAACGGCCGTGCGTCCTTCGAGACGCCCGCTCCGCGGGCCCTCAGGATGACTAGAGCAGCACAAGCCTTAGTCATGGTGAGGAGCGGCGAAGCCGCGTCTCGAACCACGCAAAGTCCGTTGACCCCGCCCCGCGAGCGCCCTATCTCGCGCCTCCCGATCACGGACCCGAAGGCGACTTTCATGCGACGCCTGCGACGAGCGCGCTCCACCGCCGCCTGAACCGGCCGCCTCGCCCCGTGCGCGAAGGACGGCCCGCCGCCGCCCTTGCGAAAGTCCCCGATCGATGCCCGACCCCCTGCCCGTCCCCGACGACCTGACGCTCGCCGCCGAAACGCCCGAAGACCACGCCGCCGTCGAGGCGCTGATCGCCCGCGCCTTCGGCCCCGGCCGCCATACCAAGGTCTCGGCCCGCGTGCGCGAGTTCGCCGCGTTCCTGCCGGTCCTCTCGCAGGTCGCCTGGCGGGACGGCGCCCTGATCGGCTGCTCGCGGATGTGGGGCGTCCGCATCGGCGGCCGGCCGCTGACCTTCCTCGGCCCCCTGGCCGTCGAGGCCGACCAGCGCCACGGCGGCGTCGGCGCGCAACTGGTCGACGCCTCCTGCGAGGCGGCGAAGGCCGCCGGCTACGAGGCGGTGCTGCTGGTCGGCGACCTGCCGTTCTTCCAGCGCTGCGGCTTCGTCCACGCGCCGAAGGAGATCGTCCTGCCCGGCCCGGTCGATCCGCGCCGCGTCCTCCTGCGCGCGCTCAAGCCCGGCGGCGAGACCGGCTGGGCCGGACCTCTCACCGCTTGAGGCAGGGGGCGGCGCCCCCTACCTTGGCCGCATGGCTGAGGCGAAGACGAACGGACTGGACGGCGTGATCGCCGCGGCCAAGCAGGCGCCGGGTCGCGGCCTGCCGCCGGTGCACCTGTGGCATCCCGAACATTGCGGCGAGATCGACATCCGCATCCGCAAGGACGGCGTCTGGTTCCATGAAGGCACGCCGATCGGACGCGAGGCGCTGGTGCGCCTCTTCTCCACGGTCCTGCGGCTCGATCCGGACGGCTATCACCTCGTCACGCCCGTCGAGAAGATGAAGATCGAGGTGGAGGACGCCCCTTTCATCGCTACCCGCGTGGATCGCCAGGGCGCGGCCCTGAAGTTCCTCACCAATGTCGGAGACGAGGTCGAGGCCGGCCCCGACAACGCCATCCGCGTGGAGATGGACGAAACCACCGGCGAGCCGCGGCCCTACCTGCATGTCCGCCGGGGCCTGGAGGCGCTGATCGCCCGCCCCGTGTTCTACGAATTGGCCGAGATGGCGCAGCCCCGCCCCACGCCCGACGGCGAGGTGATGGGCGTGGAATCCACCGGCGCCTGGTTCGCGGTCGGCCCGGTCGAGGCGCCGCGCCCGTGACCGGCCCGGACCTTCGCGACTGGATCTCCCGCCACCTCGACCCCCTGGACGACCGCGCCGTCGACGCCGCGCGCCGCTCCGACTTCGACCTCTCGCCCGGCTGGACGCCCGACCCCGGCGAACTGACCCCCGCCGCCGTGCTGGTCGGCCTGATCGAGCGCGAGGAGGGCCTGACCGTCCTCCTCACTCGCCGGGCCGACACCCTGCGCCGCCACACAGGCCAGGTCGCCCTGCCCGGCGGCCGCTGCGACCCCGGCGAGACCCCCTGGGCCGCCGCCCTGCGCGAGGCGTGGGAAGAGGTCGGGCTCGATCCCGAGGCGGTCACCCTGGCCGGCCTCTCCAACCCCTACCAGACCGGCACCGGCTATCTGATCACCCCGGTGGTCGGCTTCGTGCGCCCCGACATCACCCTGACGGCGAACCCCGACGAGGTGGCGCACATTTTCGAGACCCCCTTCGGCTTCCTGATGGACCCGACCAACTATGAGGAGCACGAGCGCACCCTGTCGGACGGCGTGGTGCGCCGCTTCTACGCCATGACCCACGAGGACCAGTACATCTGGGGGGCGACGGCGGGGATGCTGCGCGCGCTCTACGAGCGCCTCTACGGCGCGGCGGTGGCCTGAGCGCCATGTGGTTCGGCCGCATCCTCCTTTTCCTGGCGCCCTTCGCGGGCTATTTCGTCTGGCGTGAGTTCTCCCGCCGGCGGGGCCGCGAGCACGGCGCGCCGCCCTGGGCCTGGCTGACCGCCGCCGGGGCCCTTTTCTTCGGCGTCTCGCTGCTGGTCACCGGCCTCACCCGCCCCGACACCCGCGACCAGGTCTATGTCCCCGCCGAGGTCGGCCCCGACGGGCGGGTCAGCGAAGGCCATTTCGAACCCAAGAAGGCGCCATGAGCGAAAGTCTCGGCCAAAGGCCCTGGATGACCCTGCCGGCCACGAAGGCGGTGATGGCGGCGCTGGAGGCCGAGGGCGGCGCCGGCTGCGCGCGGTTCGTCGGCGGCTGCGTGCGCAACAGCCTGCTCGGCGAAAAGGTCGACGACATCGACATCGCCACCCCCCTGACGCCCGAGCGGGTGATCGCCGCCCTGAAGCAGGCGGGGTTGAAGGCTGTCCCGACCGGCATCGACCACGGCACCGTCACCGCCGTCGCCGAGGGCCGGCCCTACGAGATCACCACCCTGCGCCGCGATGTCGAGACCGACGGCCGCCGCGCGGTCGTCGCCTTCACCGAAGACTGGGCCGAGGACGCCCAGCGCCGCGATTTCCGCCTCAACGCGATCTACGCCGACGCCGCTGGAACGCTCTACGACCCCACCGGCGGCGGCCTCGCCGACGTGAAGGCCGGCCGCATCGTCTTCGTCGGCGACGCTGAGACCCGCATCCGCGAGGACGCCCTGCGCATCCTGCGCTTCTTCCGCTTCCAGGCCTGGTACGGCAAGGGCGAGCCGCACGCCGAAAGCCTCGCCGCCTGCCGGGATCAGCGCCTGCTGCTCGGCGGCCTCTCGGCCGAGCGCGTCTCCAAGGAACTCCTGAAGCTCCTCGCCGCCTACGACCCGCGCCCCGCCGTGCGCCTGATGGCCCAGACCGGGGTGCTCGCCCAGGTGCTGCCGCGGGCGGTCGGCCTGGCGCGACTAGAGCGGCTGGTCGCCATCGAGACGGAGATGCTGTTCACCGACGACGCCCTGCTGCGCCTCGCCGCCCTGCTGCCCGAGGACCCGGCCGTCGCCGCCGAGACCGCGCAAGCCCTGCGCCTCTCCAACGCCCAGCGGGACCGCCTCGTCGCCGCCCTGCAGCCCGAGCCCAAGCTGGCCTCCTGGATGAGCCCGCGCGAGGCCCGCCGCCACGTCTACCGGTCCGGCGTCGAGCCCTTCACCGACCGGGTGATGCTCGCCTGGGCCGCCTCCGACCGGAAGGCCGCGACCACCCAGTGGCGCGCCCTCCTGCCCCTCGCCCAGAGCTGGCCGGTCCCCAGCCTGCCCCTGACCGGCGACGAGGTGGTCGCCGCCGGCGTGCCCAAGGGTCCGCTGGTCGGCGAGGTGATGCGCGAGGTCGAGGCGTGGTGGGTCGAGAACGACTTCATCGAGGACAAGCTTTCCATCGTCGAGCGGCTGAAGGCGGTCGCCCAGGGCATGGTCTATTGAAGCTCGGCATCCTCGAGACCGGCCGCCCGCCCGAGCCGCTCGCCGAAACCTTCGGCGACTACCCGGCGATGTTCCGCGCCCTGCTCGGCGAGGCCGCCTACGACTATGCGACCTTCGATGTCGCGGCCGGCGAACTGCCGACCCACCCGCAGGCGTGCGACGCCTGGCTGGTCACCGGCGCCTCGGCCGGCGTCTACGATCCGCTGCCGTGGATCGCGCCGCTGAAAGCCTTCCTCGTCGAGGCGAAGGGCAAGGCCCCGCTGATCGGCGTCTGCTTCGGCCACCAGGTGATGGCCGAGGCGTTCGGCGGCCGGGTGGAGAAGTCCGCCAAGGGCTGGGGCGTCGGCCTGCAGACCTATGAGGTCCGCCAGCGCGAGCCCTGGATGGACGACTCCGACCGCCTCGCCCTGCCCGGCTCGCACCAGGACCAGGTGGTCGAACAGCCGCCGAACACAGAGGTGATCGCCGCCAGCGCCTTCACCCCCTTCGGCATGCTGGCCTGGCGCGACCAGCCGGCGATCTCGCTGCAGCTGCACCCGGAGTTCCGGCCCGCCTACGCCAGGGCGCTGATCGAGGCCCGCCGCGGCCCGCGCTACACCGACGCCCAGGCCGACGCCGCCATCGCCAGCTACGCGGCGCCCGACGACCGGGCGCGGGCGGGCGCCTGGATCCGGCGGTTCCTGGAGCAGGCGAGCGCGCGCTGACGAAATGTCGGCTTTGCGGGGTAGGCTCGCGTCCTTGGTCGGCGCGACCGCGCCGCATCAACGAGAACACCCCGAGGACTCCATGCTCTACGCCATGCTCGCCTATCACCCCGAACACGTCGTCAACGGCTGGAGTGAGGACGAACGCGACGCCCTGATGGACCGCATGAACCTGGTCCACGACCGGCTGACCGCCGAGGGCAAGCTCGGCCCCGCCGCCCGGCTGGGGCCGACGATGAACGCCCTCACCCTGCGCGGCGGCGCGCTGATGGACGGCCCGTTCGCCGAGACCAAGGAGGCCCTGCTCGGCTTCTACATCCTCGACTGCGCCAGCGACGAGGCCGCCGTCGAGGCCGCGCGCGACCTGCAGCAGGCCAATCCGACCGCGATCTATGAACTGAGGCCGGTCCCGCTCTATCGGCCGGGCGTGGCCTTCCCCTTCACGGAGGCTTAGGCCGCCGCGATCGCCTCGATCTCCACCTTCAGCGCCGGGTCGGAGAGCCCCTGGACGATCAGGAGGGTGATGGCCGGCGGCGGCGAAGGCAGGGTCCCGGCCGCGCCGGCGAAGAAGGCCGGCAAGTCCGCCGGGTCGGTCAGGTAGATGGTCAGCTTGGCCAGGTCGGCGTTGCTCATGCCCGCCTCGGCCAGCACGGCGTTCAGGTTGGCGACCGCGATCCTGGCCTGCTCCCCCACGCCGGGGGGCACGACGCCGTCGGCGCCCGCGCCGACCTGGCCGGAGATGTAGAGGGTGCGGCTCGGCGCCTTCACCTCCATCGCCTGGCTGTAGGCCGGGTGGGCGGGGCGGTCGGAGAAGTTGATGGCGGCAGGCATGGCGGTTCCTCTCTAGGCTGGCCCGTCGCGCAGGGCGCGCAGGCGTTGGAATTCCTCGCGGACGGCGGGGAGGTACGGGTCGAGCGGGCGGCCCGAGCGGGTGGCGACCATCAGGCCGCGGTAGATCAGGCCGAGGCGCAGGGCGGCGTGGCCGGCCTTGGCGCCGAGCTCCTTCCCGAAGACGCGGGCGAGCGAGCCCTCGATGGTGTCGAGCCCGCGCGCGATCATGTCGGCGGCTGGCGCGTCCGCCCTGCCGCCGAACTCGATCACCCCGTTGACCACCATGCAGCCGAAGCCGTCGGTCATCGGCGGGGCGAAGAGGTCGAGAAAGGCCGTCTCGATGTCCTCGAGAGTCTGGGCGGCGACCAGCCGCGGCTCGATGACCACGGCGAAGTAGTGGGCGAAGGCGGCGCGGTAGAGGCCCTGCTTGTCGCCGAAGGCGTTGTAGAGGCTGCCGGCGCTGACGCCGGTGGCCCGCTCCAGGTCCTTCACCGAGGCGCCGGAAAAGCCGTGCTCGCGGAACGCCATCATCGCCCCGGCGAGGGCGGCGGTTTCGTCGAAGGCGCGCGTGCGGGCCATGCGTTCAAACTAGAACGTCTATTTTAGAATGACAATACTAAATTTGCAGACTGGTCTTCGACAGGTCTTGCTGAGAGGCCTTGTGTGGTTCGAGACGCGCCCCTTCGGGCCGCTCCTCACCATGACGAGGTGAGGGTGCGCATTACGGAGTTAGTCATCCTGAGGGCTCGCAAAGCGAGCGTCTCGAAGGACGCAGGGCCGACCCGTCTCGCCCAGGTTCTGGGAAATGCTTTGCGCCCGCGCCGACGCCCGCTAAGCGCGGAGCATGGCCAGCGACGCCGCAGCGCCCGAACCGATCCCCTCCGCCTGGGAACTGCTCAAGCGGCGCGACTTCATGCTCTACTGGTCGACGCGGGTGGCCTCGACGCTCGGCGTGCAGATCCAGAGCGTGGCGCTGGGCTGGCAGATGTACGCCGTCGCCCGCGAGACCCATTCGATCTCGCAGTCGGCCTTCTACGTGGGGATGATCGGCCTGGCCGCCTTCATCCCGGTCTTCCTGCTGGCCCTGCCGGCCGGCGAGGCGGCCGACCGCTACGAGCGCAAGAAGATCCTGATGCTCTGCTACGCGGGCGAGATCGCCACCGCGCTGATGCTGCTGGCCGCCGCCTTCTTCGACTTCGCCTCGATCCCGCTGCTCTTGTTCCTGTCGTTCCTGTTCGGCTGCTCGCGCGCCTACATGGGGCCGGCCGGCACCGCCACCGCGCCGATGCTGGTGCCGCGCATCCTCTTGCCGCGCGCCATCGCCTGGAACTCGCTGGCCTGGCAGGGCGGGTCGATCGTCGGCCCGGCGATCGGCGGCCTGCTGCTCAGCCACTCCACCCCGACCGCCTACGGGGCCACCAGCGCGCTCTACCTCGTCGCCATCGTCACCCTGAGCCTGATCCGCACCAACACCCGGCCCGAGGTGCAGCCCGGTTCGCGCCTGCAACTGGTGAAGGACGGCCTGGCCTACGTCTGGCGCAACAAGATCGTCTTCGGCGCCATCTCGCTGGACATGGTGGCCGTGCTGCTCGGCGGCGCGACCGCCCTCCTGCCGGTGTTCGCCCGCGACGTGCTGCACGTCGGCGCCGAGGGCTTCGGCCTGCTGCGCGCCAGCCCCGGCATCGGCGCGACGATCGTCGCCGCCATCCTCGCGGCCTTCCCGATCCGCCGGCACGCGGGCCTGACGATGTTCGCCGGCGTCGCCATCTTCGGCGCAGCGACCGTGGTGTTCGGCTATTCGCGCGAGCTCTGGCTCTCGGTGGCGGCCCTGGCGGTGCTGGGCGGCGCGGACATGCTCAGCGTTTTCGTGCGCCAGACGCTGATCCAGATCGTCACCCCCGACCCGATGCGCGGCCGGGTCGCCGCCGTCTCCTCGCTGTTCATCGGCGCGTCCAACGAGCTGGGCGAATTCCGCGCCGGGGTGATGTCGACCGTGCTGACCCCTATCGGCGCGGTGATCTTCGGCGGCGTAGGAGCGATGGTGGTCACCGCCACCTGGGCGTTCCTGTTTCCAGCCTTGCGCAAGGCCGACCGCCTCGAATAAGCGTCTTCCCAGAGTCAGACCAATTTTTCGACTTAGGGAGATTTTTTGATGGGTGTTCTCGACGGCAAGGTCGTCCTCATTACGGGCGGCGGCAACGGCATCGGCAAGGACTGCGCGCTGATCGCCGCGCAGGAAGGCGCCAAGGTGGTGGTCAACGACCTCGGCGGCGGCCTCAAGGGCGACGACGAAGGCTCGGCCGGTCCCGCCGAAGCGGTGGCCGCGGAGATCCGCGCGGCCGGCGGCCAGGCGGTTTCCAACTCCGAAAGCGTCACCAACTACAAGGCCGTGCAGGGCATGGTCGAGCAGGCGATGGACGAGTTCGGCGCCCTGCACGCGGTGATCAACCCGGCCGGTATCCTGCGCGACGTGATGTTCCACAAGATGAGCGAAGCCGAGTGGGACAGCGTCATCGACGTCCACCTGCGCGGCTCGTTCAACGTCGCCCGCGCGACCATCGAGCAGTTCCGCAATCAGAACGACGGCGCTTACGTCTTCTTCACCTCGACCTCGGGGCTTCTCGGCAACATCGGCCAGGCCAACTACGGTGCGGCCAAGATGGGCATCGCCGGCCTCTCGCGGATCATCGCCATGGAAGGCGCGCGCAACAACGTGCGTTCAAATTGCCTGGCCCCTGTCGCCTGGACCCGCATGACCCAGTCGGTGCCGGTGAAGGACGAAGCGGCCGCCGCCCGCCGGGCCCAGATGGCCGCCACCATCCGCGCCGACCAGCCGGCCAAGCTCTCGGTGGCCCTGGCCTCCGAGCTCGCCAAGGACGTGACCGGCCAGGTCTTCGGCGCCCGCGGCGACGACATCCAGCTCTATTCGCAGCCGCGCCCGATCGCGAACCTGAACAAGGCCGAGGGCTGGACCCCGGCGACGATCATCTCGGAAGCCTTCCCGCAGATGGCCGAGAAGTTCTTCCCGGTCGCCCCCCGCCAGGTCGGCGCGCCGGTGCCGTCGAACTAGGACGCGCAGGTCCCTTCTCCCCTTGCGGGAGAAGGTGGCCCGCGAAGCGGGTCGGATGAGGGGTCGAAGACCATCGACGCCTCGAAAGCCGAGATGCTGGGCACGGATGGAGAGGTCTGAGAGACCCCTCATCCGTCGCCTCACGGCGACACCTTCTCCCGCAAGGGGAGAAGGAACCCACAAACGAAAACGGCCGGGGCGAACCCCGGCCGTTTTTGCGTTCTACGCGATAGGGCCGTCAGGCCGCCTCCTCGCGCCGCGCCCCCGCCGCGCTCATGCTGCGGGCCAGCGCGATCAGCGCCTGGCGCTGTTCGGAATCGCGGATGCGGGAATAGGCTTCCAGCATCTCGCTGGCGCCCGGGGTCTTCAGCACCGAGAACATCTTTTCGTCCGCGCCCTCGTCCTCATGGCCGAAGAAGGCGGCGACCGGCGCGTCGAGCGCCTTGGCGATCTTGGCCAGCGACGAGGCCGAGACGCGGTTGGCGCCCCGCTCGTACTTCTGCACCTGCTGGAAGGTCACGCCGATGGCGTCGGCCAGCTTCGACTGGCTGATCCCCAGCTGCTTGCGGCGCAGGCGGATGCGCGCGCCCACCGCCACGTCGATCGGATCGGGCTCGTCCTGCATGATGTTCGGCACTCCAAGCCTCCCAGAAAGTAACCTTGGCTATTCAGCTACAACCGGGCGTGCATCTACGCAATCCCCGCACGGCGCGGGGGTATACGACCCTCTGTCGGGACGGAACGCAAGCGCCCTCAGACGTTTCGCAGTTCCGCCAAAAGCCGGTGCGCCGCCGCTTCCGCCACCGCGAGCGCTTCAACAAGCTCGGCTTTCGAGATGGATTCGCCTGTCAGTTGCAGTTGTTGCATGCCCTGCGACAACGCCGCGACAAGGCGCCGCAGCGCCGCCTCGGCCTCCGATTCCGCCGCGCTCACGGCTGATTGGCCGCCAACGCTCTCGGATAGACGGGTTGGGGAAGGGCGTCGAAGCGGACCAGCCGCACGCTCGATGTCCGCAGGGCCGCCACCACGCCGTGGACAGCCTCGACCATCTCGGTCTGGCCGGCGGCGTCGGTGAGCAAGGCGACGTTGTGGCCCACGCCGGCCGCGCTCAGGGCTGTCACCAGCGCCTCGCAGCCGAGGTCCAGGCTCAGGATCGCCGCCAGCCCCCCGAGCCGTCGGTGCATGAATTCCGAGAAATGCCGGGCGCTGAACGCCGAGGCGTCCTCACGCTGGAACACCGGCTCGCTCGGCAAGGGCGCGACTCCCCCCAGAGCATAAGGCGCGGCGAGGCCCAGCCGGCGCACGTGGGCGACATCCCAGCCGTGCGCGCGGGCGCGGGCGATGACCGCCCGGGCGATGCCCATCTGCCGGCGCGAGACCAGGGAGCGCTCCTCCTCCGGGTCCCGCGCCTGCAGGTCGAGACAGATCACCAGCGGGCTAGGACGCACGGCGCATCATCGGGTTGGTGGCCGGGCGGTCGGCGGAGCGGTCGAGCACGCCGGGGCGATCCCAGTCGCCCTCCGGCCGGTTCAGCACGAAGGGATCGATCTCGATGTGCATGGCGCCCTCGATCGGCGTCAGCTCGGCCTCCAGCGCCACATATTCATGGTCGGAGAAGGTGAAGGTCGGCCGCCCCTCGGCCGGCGCCACCTTGAACCCGGACTGCCACAGCGGGATGTAGCGCGGCTGGGCGTAGGTCAGCAGCTTGCGGTAGCCCTTCTTGCGCGCCAGGTCCGCCGCCGCGTCGATCAGGGCGAAGGAGCCCTTGCCGCCCCGGAAGGGACGGGTCAGGGCGATCCGCTCCAGTTTGCAGAAGTCGGCGAACCAGCGCATTCGCACCGTCCCGGCCGGCTCGCCGCGCACCTTGAGCAGCAGGTGAGTGGCCCCGCAGAAATCGTTGCCGTCGAACTCCTCGTCGTAGGGACAGGACTGGTCGCCCATGAAGGCGAGCGTTCGCACGCTCATCACCTGCATCAGCTCGTCGAGCGAGCGGGCGACCACCACCTCCATGTCGCCGGCCGGCGCGGGGATGGGTTCGACGGCCTCAAGGGCCTGGAGATTGCGGACGATGGCGTTCATGCGGCCCTCCTGAGCGGCAGAGAAAGGGGTTCGGAAACGAAGAGGCCGCTGGCCGAGCCGGCGACCGGCGCGTAGCCCAGCCGGCCGAGGATCACCCGCGCGCCGTCGTCGGTGGCCGCGCGGCAGTACCAGGGGACCTCGAACGTCAGTTCGCGCCGCAGGCGATCGACCGCGCGCAGCACGGCCGCGCGGCTGCGTGGGCCGGAGC
>JADZBR010000330.1 GCA_020852035.1 Caulobacteraceae bacterium | reverse complement strand
CGGCCAAGTTCGTCAACAAGGACGACTGGTTCATGCGCGCCAACCTGGCCGGCGACTCCGGGGTGAGCGACATCCTGCTCGACCTGACCCAGCGCGCGACCAAGAACCGCTCGGCGGCCTTCGCCGAGATGCTGCTGCCGCAGGTCGAGCATCACACGCCGCTGCTGCGGCGCAGCCACCGCGATGCGGGCCTGGTGGTGCTGCTGGCCCCGGACGTGCCGGCCGTGCTGCTGGAGATGGGCTTCATCACCAACCGCGGGGACGAGGCCGGCCTGCGCGATCCCCTGCGCAGGGCGCGGCTGATGGACGCCGTGGGCGACGCCATCGACGAGTATTTCAACCGCGAGACGCGCATCGCCGCACGCTGAGACTTCGCGCATCCGGCGAGTTGGCGCCCGCCGCGAAGCCGGTTAGACAGCAGCCCGCGGGACGGTGGCGCCCGTGGAGGCCTCTGCCCTTTGAATCCCCCCGTGAAGTGGCTCGCGATCACCGGCGTCACCGTGCTCAGCGCGATTGCGGTCGCGGCGCTGGCGGTGGCGATCTACGTGGGCTGGCTGTTTCACGACATGCCCGACGGCGGCGACCTCGCCGACTACCGGCCGCCGACCGCGACGCGCGCCTACGCCACCGACGGGACGCTGATCGGCGAATTCTCCAACGAGCGGCGGATCTTCGTCCCCTACGACCGCATCCCGGCCCAACTCGCCCAGGCGTTCATGGCCGCCGAGGACCAGAACTTCTTCCGCCACGGCGGGGTCGACGTCAGCGGCCTGACCCGCGCAATGCTGAAGAACGTCGGCAACGCCCTGGCGGGCAAGCGTTTCGAGGGCGGCTCGACGATCACCCAGCAGGTCGCCAAGAACGTCCTGCTGACCAACGAGGCCACCATCGGCCGCAAGGTGAAGGAGGCGATCCTCGCCGGGCGCCTGGAGCAGACGCTGACCAAGGAGCAGATCCTCGAACTCTATCTGAACGAGATCTGGCTGGGCTACCGGTCCTACGGGGTGGGGGCGGCGGCCTACAACTACTTCGGCAAGCCGATCTCGGATCTCGACCTCGCCGAGTGCGCCTATCTGGCGGCGCTGCCGAAGGGGCCGCAGAACTACCATCCGATCCGTCGCAAGGCCGCCGCGATCCACCGGCGGAACCTGATCCTCGAACAGATGGCCGACCTGGGCTGGGTGACCCGGGCGCAGGCCGAGGCCGCCAAGAAGGAGGACCTGAAGGTCCAGGCCGAGCCGACGCGGGCCAAGTACCGCGACGCCGACTACTTCGTCGAGGAGGTGCGCCGCCGCGGCCAGGCGACGCTCGGCGATCGGCTGAACGAGGCCGGCTACTACATGCGCACCACCCTCGATCCCCGGCTGCAGACCGCCGCGCAGCTGGCGCTGATGGACGGGCTGGAAGCCTATGACCGGCGTCACGGCTGGCGGGGCGCCTGGGCCAAGCTCACCGAGGCGGAGGCCGGCGGCTGGGAAGCCGTCGCCAAGCGCAAGAAGCGGCCGGCCGAGCGGCGCGACTGGAGCCCGGCGCTGATCACTTCGGTGGGCGGCGACAAGGTCCAGGTGCGTCTGCCCGGGGACGCCGGCACGGGCGAGATCGTCGCGGCCGACGTCGCCTGGGCGAAGGCGGGGACGGGGCTGTTCGCGGGCGACCTGGTGTTCGTCGCGCCGGGCCCGCGCGGCGGCTTCCTGCTCAAGCAGATCCCGGCGGTCAACGGCGCCATGGTGGCCATGGAGCCGCACTCCGGCCGGGTGGTGGCGATGGTCGGCGGCTATTCGTTCTCGCTGTCGAACTTCAACCGCGCCACCCAGGCGCTTCGCCAGCCGGGCTCGGCGTTCAAGCCGATCGTCTACGCCGCGGCGCTGGAGAACGGCTACACGCCGGCCAGCGTGGTGATGGATTCGCCGATCCGCCTGCCCGGCGCGAAGCAGGGCGAGGTGTGGAGCCCGGAGAACTACAGCCACAACTACCTGGGCGCCCTGGTGCTGCGGCGCGGGCTGGAGCTGTCGCGCAACACCATGACCGTGCGCCTGGCGCAGGGCGTCGGGATGAAGAAGGTCGTCGAGCTGGCGACGCGGATGGGCGTGGTCGACCGGATGGACCCGGTGCTGTCCATGGCGCTGGGGGCGGGCGAGACCACCCCCTTCCGGCTGACCAGCGCCTACGCCGCGTTCGTCAACGGCGGCCGCAAGGTCGAGCCGCATCTGATCGAGCTGGTGCAGGACCGGGAAGGCAAGACCATCTTCCGCGCCGACCGGCGCAACTGTCCGCGCTGCGACGCCGGCTTCAACGGCGACGAGAGTCCCCGCGTGCCGCCCTCCGGCGCGCAGATGTTCGACCCGATCACCGCCTATCAGATCACCTCGATGCTGGAGGGGGTGGTGCAGCGGGGCACCGCCGCGGCGGCCAGTTCGCTCGGCCGTCCGCTCGGCGGCAAGACCGGCACCACCAACGAATACCGCAGCGCCTGGTTCGAGGGCTTCTCGCCGCAGCTGGTCGTCGGCGTGTTCGTCGGCTTCGACGACAACCGCAGCCTGGGCCAGGGCGAGACCGGCGCCCAGGCGGCGCTGCCGATCTTCATCGGGTTCATGAAGGAGGCGATCAAGGCCTACCCGCCCGAGGAGTTCAAGGCGCCGACCACCGCCAAGTTCGCCATGGTGCGCGGCGTCCGCGAGGCCTTCCGCCCGGGCACCGAGCCCAAGCTCGAGGTTCCCGTCGCCGTTCCCGGCGCCCGCTCGGGCGCGACGCCCT
>JADZBR010000329.1 GCA_020852035.1 Caulobacteraceae bacterium | reverse complement strand
TGGGTGCTGACCCTGCAGGCCGGGCCAATGGCGCTGGCCCGGCTGCTGGCGGCCGCCCTCGTGCTGGCGCTCGCCGCCTGGCTGTTCGGCCGCGCCCAGGCCCGCGGCGGCTGGAAGCTGCAGGCGCCCGCCGCCGCCCTGGCGCTGGCCGCCCTCGTCGCTTCGGTCTGGCCGGCCTATGACATCGCTCCACCGGCCGACGGCGCCTCGCCGCAAGGCGCCGCCCTCGCCTACGAGGCCTACAGCCCCGAGCGGCTGGCCGCCCTGCGCGCCGAGGGCAAGCCGGTGTTCGTCAACTTCACCGCAGCCTGGTGCGTCAGCTGCCAGGTGAACGAGAAGGTCGCCCTTTCCACCGGCGGCGTCGCCGACGCCTTCGCGCGGACCGGCACGGCCTATCTGAAGGCCGACTGGACCCGCAAGGACGCCGAGATCGCCGCCGCGCTGGAGAGCTACGGCCGCGCCGGGGTGCCGCTCTACGTGGTCTATGGCGCGAAGGGGGGCGACGGGGTTATCCTGCCGCAGATCCTCACCGAAGGCGCCGTCGTCCGCGCTCTGGAGGCGGCCGCCAAGTCCTGACGCCCGTCACGCCAAGGAGACGTACGCCATGATGTTCCAAAGCTCCCGTCGTAAAGCCCTCGCGCTCGGTTCGGCCCTGGCGCTCGCCGGCGGCGCCGTCGTGCTTTTCGCCGGTCAAGCCAGGGCCGCTCCGGCGATCGGCCAGCCCGCCCCGGCCTTCGCCGCCGCCGACGCTGACGGCAAGGTCCGCACCCTGGACGAGTTCAAGGGCAGGACCGTGGTCCTGGAATGGACCAACCAGGGCTGCCCCTATGTGAAGAAGCACTACAATTCCGGGAACATGCAGGCCCTGCAGAAATCGGCGACCGATGACGGCGTGGTCTGGCTTACCCTGATCTCCTCGGCGCCCGGCGAGCAGGGTCATCTCGACGCCGCCGGCGCCAGGGCCTGGAAGGCGCGGGCAAGCGCCGGCTCCAGCGCCGTGCTGCTCGATCCGCAGGGCCGAGTCGGCCGCGCCTACGACGCCAGGACCACTCCGCACATGTACGTCATCGATAAGGTCGGGACCCTGGTCTACATGGGCGGCATCGACGACAAACCCACTTCCGACCTCGCCGACATCAAGGCCGCCAGGAACTATGTCGTCGCCGCCCTCGGCGACGTGAAGGCCGGCCGGCCGGTGGCCGAGGCGGTGACCCGGCCCTACGGCTGCAACGTCAAGTACGCGGGGTAGGCGCCGGCGGCGATCGGCTCCTTACACCGGCGGCGCGGGCGGGGCCTCGATCACCTCGACGTTGTCATTCAGCAGATAGACCATGTCGTCGAGCGCCAGCTTGCGCGCATGGGCGTCGCCCGCCCCTTCGATGGCCGCCAGCTTCAGCGGCAGGTCCTGCGAGATGCCCTTCAGGATGCACTTCAGGTCGCCGTCGCCGCCCCGGTCGCGCAGGGTGATGTGACCCTTCATGTCGAGATCGGCCAGTTCGCCGATCCGCGCCTTGAACCCGGCCATGTCGGCCGCGCCCGCGCTGGCCTCGGTCTTCAGCGCCGCGGCCCGGCGCACGATATCGACGAACAGCGGCTCCTGCGCCACCGAGACCACCGCCGGCTGGGTGGGGGCCGGGGTCGGCGCGCTGGAAGCCAGCCAGAGGAAAGCGGCGGCGGCGATGGCGTCGCAGGACATCGGTGAAGCTCCTTGCGGTGACTTGGGGCCGCGACGTCTCCACCGCGACTTCCGGCGGAACCGGGACGAACCCTTCGCCTTCTGCTAACCGCGACACGGTAAACGCTACGCAAACGGGGGAGGCGCATGACCGATCTGGACACCGCCTGGCGACGCCTCCTGGAGGCCGGCGGCCGGGCCAGCGGACGCCGCATCGCCGGCCTGTTCGACGTCGAGCCCGACCGGCTGGCGCGGCTCGCCCTGACCGCCGCGGGGCTGACGCTCGACCTTTCCAAACAGCCCTGGTCGCTCGCGGACCTCGCGGCGGCGCTGGACCTGGCCGGGGCGGCGCAGGTGGAGGCCGCGCGTGCAGCCCTCTTCGGCGGCCAGATCGTCAACCGCTCAGAGGGTCGCCCCGCCCTGCACATGGCCCTGCGCGCCGCCGATGGCGCCGCCTTCCAGGCTAAGGGCCGGCCGGTCTCGCCCGCCGTCGAGGCGAGCCGCGCGGCCATGCGGACCTTCGCCGAGGGCGTGCGGGCCGGCGACATCCGCGGCGTCGGCGCCCGACCGTTCACGGCCATCGTCCACATCGGCATCGGCGGCTCGGACCTCGGCCCCCGGCTGGTCTGGGAGGCCCTGCGTCCGCGCGACCCGGCCATCGACCTGCGCTTCGTCGCCAATGTCGATCCGGCCGAGATCGAACTCGCCCTCGCCGGCCTCGATCCCGCCCGCACCCTCGTGGTCGCCGTCTCCAAGAGCTTCACCACCCAGGAGACCCTGGCCAACGCCGGGATCGCCCGCGCCTGGCTGCGCGCGGCGCTCGGCGAAGCGGCGGACGCCCATCTCGTCGCGGTCTCGGCCAACCCCGAGGCGGCAGCCGCCTTCGGTGTCGCGCCCGACCGCGTGTTCGACTTCTGGGACTGGGTAGGCGGGCGTTACTCCGTGTGGTCGGCGGTGGGCCTCTCCTGCGCCATCGCCCTCGGCTGGGAAGTCTTCGCCGAACTGCTGGCCGGCGCGGCGGAGATGGACGTCCATTTCCAGACCGCTCCCTTGCACGCCAACGCCCCGGTGCTGCTGGCGCTGGCGCATGTCTTCAACCGCGATGGCCTTGGCCGCCCGATCCGCGCCGTCGTCCCCTACGCCCAGCGGCTGCGCCTGTTCCCCGCCTTCCTGCAGCAGCTGGAGATGGAATCGAACGGCAAGCGCGTCGACGCATCCGGCCGCCCCGTGGGGCGCGCCACCGCCGCCGCCGTGTTCGGCGACGCCGGGACCAACGGCCAGCACGCCTTCTTCCAGCTGCTGCACCAGGGAACCGACGTCATCCCCGTCGACTTCGTCGCGGTCGCCGGCGGCGAGGGCGAGCCGGACTCCCAGGCCAAGCTCCTGGCCAACGCCGTCGCCCAGGCCGAGGCGCTGATGGTCGGTCGGGCCGAAGGCGAGGTCCGCGCCGAGCTGCAAGCCGCCGGCCTGGACGCGGCCCATATCGACGCCCTGGCCCCGCAGCGCGCCTTCCCCGGCGACCGGCCGTCGAGCTTCATCCTGATGGACCGGCTGACGCCGCGCGCCCTCGGCGCCGTCATCGCTCTCTACGAGCACAAGACCTTCGTCGAGGGCGTGCTCTGGGGGATCAACAGCTTCGACCAGTGGGGCGTGGAGCTCGGCAAGACCCTCGCCGCCCGCGTGCTCGGCGAGTTGCGGGGCGGCCCGCGCGGGGCGCACGATCCCTCCACCGCCGCCCTGATCGCGCGCTTGGCGGACGATCCCTCAGCGTCCGAGCCGTAGGACGCGGCGCAGCCGTGCGTCCTTCGAGACACCCGCTTCGCGGGCCCTCAGGATGACTAGTCAGCAAAAACCTAGGTCAGCAAAAACCTTGGTCATGGTGAGGAGCGGCGAAGCCGCGTCTCGAACCACGCAAGGCCGCTCCGCGGAGGCCAGCGCTCCGGGAGAGGCCCAGGCCCGCCAAGACGGATCACGCTGGCGCCACCGGAAAACCTCCGTTATAGGCCCGCCCGTCATGTTTTGCGCTGAGCACCATCACGGCCACGCCCATCACCGGACCCACCGCGGGACCGGCTGGCGCCGTTCGGTCTGATCGCCGGCTCCAGCCCGCCCCGCCCGCCAAGGACGGGGCTTTACTTTCCGGCCCCGTTCGTCGCTCAACACCCCTGACGATGAACCGACCGATCCCATGACCGACACCCCCGCCCGCCCCATCGCCCGCGCCCCGCGCGGCTTCGCCGACAAACGCGCTCGCGACCTCGCCGCCGAGCGCCGAATCCTCTCCGCCGTTTCCGAGGTCTACGAACGCTACGGCTTCGAGCCCTTCGACACCTCGGCCTTCGAATACGCCGACGCCCTCGGCAAGTTCCTGCCCGACGCCGACCGGCCCAACGAGGGCGTCTTCGCCCTCACCGACGACGACGATCAGTGGATGGCGCTGCGCTACGACCTCACCGCGCCGCTCGCCCGCTTCGCCGCCCAGACCTGGGACACCCTGCCCAAGCCCTTCCGCCGCTACGCCTACGGCCCCGTCTGGCGCGACGAGAAGCCCGGCCCCGGCCGCTACCGCGAATTCGTGCAGTGCGACGCCGACACCGTCGGCTCGGCCCGCCCGGAAGCCGACGCCGAGGTGATCGCCGCCGCCGCCGAAGGCCTGGAGGCCGCCGGCCTGCCGCGCGGCGCCTACGTCCTGCGGATCAACAACCGCAAGCTCCTCAACGGCCTTCTGGCCACCGCCGGCGTCGCCGACGACCGCCAGAAGCTCGCCGTCCTGCGCGCCATCGACAAGCTCGACCGCCTGGGTCCCGAGGGCGTGCGCCTGCTGCTCGGCGAAGGCCGGCTCGACGAGTCCGGCGACTTCACCAAGGGCGCGGGCCTCGCGCCCGCCGCCATCGATTCCGTCATTGCGTTCACCGCCGTCGAGGCGGGCCGGGGCGACGCGCTCGATCGCCTTTCCAACGTCGTCGGCGGGTCTGAAGACGGCGCCGCCGGCGTCGAAGAACTGGCGCGCATCCATCAAGCCCTCACGGGCATGGGCCTGGAAGCCGACCGCGCCCTGGTCGACCCCTCGGTGGTGCGCGGCCTCGAATACTACACCGGCCCGGTCTTCGAGGCCGAGCTCTTGCTGCAGACCACCGACGAGCGCGGCGAGGCGGTGCGCTTCGGCTCGGTCGGCGGCGGCGGGCGCTACGACGACCTGGTGGCCCGCTTCACCGGACAGGCGATCCCGGCCACCGGCTTCTCCTTCGGCGTCTCACGCCTGGCCGCGGCCCTCAGAGCCGCCGGCCGCGACGCCGGGGCGGGGGCCCGCGGCCCGGTGGTGGTGATCGCCTTCGACGAGGCCCGCATGGCCGACTACTTCGCCGCCGCCGCCGAACTGCGCGCCGCCGGCCTTCCTGCCGAGGTCTATCTCGGAAGCTCCGGCATGAAGGCGCAGATGAAGTACGCCGACCGCCGCCTCTCCCCCGCTGCCGTGATCCTCGGCGAGGACGAGCTCGCCGCTGGCGCGGTCACCATCAAGAACCTCGACCTCGGCCGCCAGCTGGCCGGCCAGGTTTCCGACAACCGCGAATGGCGCGAAGCGCGACCGGGACAGCAGACCCTGCCCCGCGCCGAGCTGGTCGCCGCCGTCCGCAAGATCGTCGAGGCCGCGTCGTGAGGGCCGAGCCGAAACCGCCGGAGCCGGTGCTCGCCGCCATCCGCGCCCCGTTTCTGGAAGCCGGCGGCGAGCCGGTCGACCCGCCGATCCTGCAGCCGCTCGGCGTGCTGCTCGAGCTGGCCGGCGAGGCCCTGCGCGAGCGGCTCTTCGTCGTCCAGGCCGAAGGCGGCGAGGAGGCGTGCCTGCGCCCCGACTTCACCATCCCCCTGGCCCGCACCCACCTGCAGCGCGGCGCCGAGAGCGGCCGCTATGTCTACGAGGGCCGCGCCTTCCGCGCCGCCGGCGGCGACGGCTACGAGGAATTCCGGCAGCTGGGCCTTGAGGTCCATCAGGCCGACGACGCCGCGCCTGAGGACGCCGACGTGGAGATCGCCGCCCTCGCCTGGCGCGCCGCCGCCGCCGGAGGGCGGGACGCCCTGACGCTGGCCCTCGGCGACGCGGGCCTCTTCGCCGCCTTCGTCGGCGGCCTCGGGCTTGACGCGGCCACCACGCGGCGGCTCTCCCGCCTGGCCGCGCGGCCCCGGCTGCTGCGGGCCGAACTGGAGCGCACCGACGACGACGCGCCGGCCGAACCCAACCGCCTGGCCGCGCTGCTGGCCCAGGCCCCCGAAGGCCAGGCCGCCCAGGTGCTGGAGGAGGTCTGGGCGCTGGCCGGCATCGAGCCGGTCGGCGGACGCACCGCCGCCGAGATCGCCCATCGCCTGGCCCAGCGCGCCGAGCGCGACCGCCAGGGGCGGCTGCCGGCCGACAAGGCCGCGGCGATCGCCGCCTATCTGACCATCGACGGCGAACTGCCCGGCGTGCTCGACCGGATCGCCGGCCTGCCCAGCGCCTCCCCGGCTTTGTCGCAACGGCTGGACGGCTGGCGCGCGCGCGGCGCGCGGCTGGCCGCCGCGGGCGTGCCGGCGGGCCGCCTGCGGTTCACCACCGCCGCGGGCCGTTCCTTCGACTACTACGACGGAGCCCGGTTCGAGATCCTCAGCGCCGCCCTCGGCCCGACCCGGCCCGTCGCCGCCGGCGGCCGCTACGACGGCCTCTTGGCCCGCCTGGGCGGCGAGCTCAACGCCGCGGTCGGCTGCATGATCCGACCCTGGCGCGCCTATGCGGGAGGCCAGGCATGAGCGAGCCCTTGATCCTGGCGGTTCCCTCCAAGGGCCGGCTGAAGGAGCAGGTCGAAGCCTGGCTGGCCGACTGCGGCCTGCCGCTGAAGGCCGCCGGCGGCGCGCGCGGCTATCTGGCGGAGATGACCCATGCGCTGGGCGTGCAGGTGCGCCTGCTGTCGGCCGCCGACATCGCCGCCGCCGTCGTCGGCGGCGAAGCCCACCTGGGGGTCACCGGCGAAGACCTGATCGGCGAGTTGCCGGGCGCCGAGCGGGCGCTGAAGCTGACGCCGCTGGGCGTCGGCCGCGCGGACCTGGTGACGGCCGTGCCCCAGAGCTGGCTGGACGTCGACGACATGGCCGACCTCGCCGAGGTCAGCCACGACATCCTGCACCGCACCGGCCGGCGGATGCGGGTGGCCACCAAGTACGTGGCCCAGACCCGGGCCTTCCTCGCCGCGCACGACGTGGACTTCCGCATCGTCTTCTCCGGCGGGGCCACCGAGGGCGCGCCGGCCTCCGGCGCGGCCGAGTGCGTGGTGGACATCACCACCACCGGCGCCACGCTCGCCGCCAACGGGCTGAAGCAGATCGACGGCGGCCTGATCCTGAAGAGCCAGGCCTGGCTCGCCGCCTCCCTGGCGGCCGTCTGGAGTCCTACCCAGAGGGCGACAGCCGAGCGATTGCTGCGCATCGTCGAGGCGCGCGCCAGGGCTCGCGGCACGGGCCTGCTGTCATGGTCGGAAACCCGCCAGGACGAGGCGGCCGCCGTGCTCGGCGACCTGATCGCCGCCGGCGGGCGCCAGCGCGGCTCGGCGGTGCTCCTGCCCACCGACCGGGTGCACGACGCGGGCCTCGACCTGGCCGGGGCGGGCGCGGGCCCGATCTCCGCCTCCCTGCCGCTGTTCATCTTCGACCAGGCGAGCGAGGCGGGCGAGCGACTCAACCGGGGGCTGACCTGTATTTGACGAACTCGTCAAATATTTTGGCCGAAAGGCAAATATTCCGCCGGATCGCAGAAAAATGACCGATCGCTGCGAGGTTCCGGCGGCCTGGCCGGTTGACACGGGCAGGTTTTTTCCGTTCCTTCCCCTGGCGAGAGGCAGACAGGCGACACATAGCGCTTGCGTCTCCGGCGTTTCGGGGAGGAAACGCCTTCTATTGCGAGCGTAAAGCTCACATCATACGGCCCGCCGCGTTTATCCCCCGCGGCGGGCTTCTTCTTTTCTGACGCAGGCGTCAAAAAGCGCTCGCCATTGCAGGAAGCCAAACCGTCGCCGCGCCGCTCCCCCTTTGCACAGGCGACGATCTGGATTTCAGCCTGCCGCCGGACGCCCGGCCAACCGGGTCGCGGCGAGGAGCGGGAAAGCGGCGCTTCCAAGCACGCTCGGCCTTCCCGCGCTGAAAATTCGCTCACCAGCGGCGCGGAATCTCCGGCCGGCGCCGCCAGACGGTTTCGCCGCCCGCCTCGCGCCCTCATAGTGGATTGGATCAAACCTCAGGGGAATCGATGGCGGCGGAAGTCTCGGCGGGCGACTATAAGGATGTGGTCCTGTTCCTGGCCACGGCGGGCATCGTCGTCCCACTGGTCCGCCGGCTGCGCATCAGCCCGATCCTCGGCTTCCTGGTCGCCGGCGTCGCCCTGGGCCCTTTCGGCCTCGGCGCCCTCGCCGACCAGGCGTCCTGGCTGAAATCCTTCACCGTCGACAATCCGAATCAGATCCGCCAGCTGGCCGAGTTCGGGGTCGTCTTCCTGCTCTTCTCGATCGGTCTGGAACTCTCCTGGGAGCGCCTGCGGCTGATGCGCCGCATGGTGTTCGGCCTGGGCGGGCTGCAGGTGACCATCTGCACCGCCGCCATCGCCGGGGCGGCCATGCTGCTCGGCCAGCCGCTGCTGACCGCCGCGGCCGTGGGGGCGGCGCTGGCGCTCTCGTCCACCGCCATCGTCATGCCGATCCTGGCGGCGGGGCGCAGGCAGCACTCGCCGGCCGGGCGGGCGACCTTCTCGGTGCTGCTGATGCAGGACCTGGCGGTGGCGCCGATCCTGATCACCCTGGCGGTGCTCGGGCCGCGCTCGGACGAGCCGCTGCGGGCCGCCTCCCTGTTCCTGGCCTTCGCGCCCTCGGTGATCGCCGTCGTGGTGCTGGTGGTGCTCGGCCGCCTGCTGCTGCGCCCGATGCTGCGCTCGGTGGCCAAGGCCAAGAGCGAGGAACTGTTCATGGCCGCCTCGCTCTTGGTGGTGATCGGCGCCGGCCTGGTCAGCGCGGTCGCGGGCCTCTCGATGGCGCTGGGCGCCTTCATCGCCGGCCTGCTGCTCGCCGAAACCGAGTACCGCCACGAGGTCGAGGTCACCATCGAGCCGTTCAAGGGACTGCTGCTGGGGCTGTTCTTCGTGTCCGTCGGCATCGGGCTCGACCTCTCCCTGCTGGCCGAGCGCCCGGCGCTGATCTTCGGGGTGACCGCCGGGCTGATGGCCCTCAACGCGGCGGTGATCTTCGGCCTGGGGCGGCTGTTCGGCCTGGCCTCCAGCGCGGCCGCCGAGACGGCCCTGCTGCTCGCCGGCGGCGGCGAGTTCGCCTTCGTGATCCTCGACCACGCCATGCAGACCGGCGTGGTCCCGCGGGGCCTGGCGCACACCATCCTGGTGAGTTCGACGCTCTCCATGTTCTGCATCCCAATGCTGGCGAGCCTCGGCGAGCGGCTGGGCGGGCGTCAGACGCGCGTCGATCCGGCCATCTTCGCGCCGGAGCCGCTGGCGGAGGACAGCGATCCCCGCGTGCTGATCGTGGGCTACGGACGGGTCGGCCGGCTGGTCGGCGAAATGCTGGATCGCCACGACCTCGGCTGGAGCGCCGCCGATCGCGACCCGCGGCTGGTCGAGGCCGGCCGCCGCGAAGGCCGCGACGTGGTGTTTGGCGACGCCTCGCGGACCGAGTTCCTCAAACGCTGCGGTCTCGAGCAGGCCTTGGCGCTGGTGGTCACGATGGACAACCCCGACGCCGCCGAAGCGGTGGTCGGCGCGGCCCGCAACCTGCGCCAGGACCTCACGGTCGTCGCCCGCGCCCGCGACGCTCGCCACGCCCAGCGACTCTATGAACTGGGCGCCACCGACGTGGTCCCGGAGACCGTCGAGGCCCGTCTGCAGCTTTCCGAGGCGGTGCTGGTCGACGTCGGCGTGCCTATGGGGCTGGTGATCGCCTCGATCCACGAGCGGCGCGACGAGTACCGCCGGGCGCTGAACCGGCCAGAGGCGCTCAGCGGCCGCACGCGGCGGTTCCGCCGGGCTGCGGCTCAAATCGGCGGCGAGGCGGGAACCGGTTCGGCCGAGCCGCGTTGACCCCCTCGGACGCACCGGGAATGAGGGGTGGGGCGGGTCTGTTGACTTGCAATCCGACACGGACGTTAGACGGTGTCATCTCGCCGTTTTCACGGCGCGCGGACACTTGCCGCAGCCCTGAAGAACCAGCGCGTTCAGGGGCCTGGCGAACGCACCGGAAGGCTCCGCAAATCATTGATCTCGGCAGGGATTACAGTATAGCCTGCCTGGGTCTTTCAGTCGCGGGCCCAGTTTGGCCGACGGGTGTGTCTTTGGTGACACTCTCTAAACGAACTGGCCTTGTTATAACCAGCGCAGGTCAACGGACCGCGTAGAGGGCAGAGAGGGCTCTGAATATGAAGTTGAAACTCCTGGCGGGAGCCGCTCTGGCTGCGGTCGTCGCCGCGTCGGGCGCCTCGGCGCAAGACACGGGTTGGTACGGGGCTGTCGATCTCGGCTACCACTGGCCGGAAGGCATTGAGGCCGACTCCTCGGTCAATGCCGCCAACCAGGCGCCCTATCAGTGGGACTTTAACCAGGAAGAAGACTGGGCCGGCTTTGCTCGCCTCGGCTACCAGATCACCCCGCACTGGCGGGTTGAACTGGAAGGCGGCTACCGCCCCGGCGACCTGGAATCGGTTCGTGGCGACGCCAGCAAGAACGCCGTCCTCGGCCTCTGCACCCCGGGCGTGACCCGCACCTCTTCGTCGGCCGTCTGCGGCTCGCCGGATGGTGAAGTCGAAGCCTGGACCCTGATGGGCAATGTCATCTTCGACATCCTGCCTGACTCGGCCATCAACCCGTTCATCGGCGCCGGCCTCGGCATCAACCACGTGAAGGTTGACGCGGTCGGCCAGTTCTCGAACGTGACCGGCGCCTTCTCGGCGACCAACCCGTCGATCCAGAACCTCTCGATCGACGACGACGACACGGCCCTGGCCTGGCAGCTGATCGCTGGTCTGGCCTGGCAGGCGACCGATCGCCTCGACGTCGACCTGACCTACCGCTACCTCGGCGGTTCGGACCTCGACTTCGCCTCGGCCGGTTCGCACGCGCTGCAACCCGGCGTGTTCTCGGGCGAGTATCGCGACTCGTCGGTGACCCTCGGCCTGCGGTATTCGTTCGCCGCTCCGCCGCAGCCGCCGCCGCCTCCCCCGCCGCCGCCGCCTCCGCCGCCGCCGGCTTACGACGCCAAGCAATTCATCGTGTACTTCCCGTTCGACCAGTACGTGCTGACGCCTGAGGCCCAGCAGGTCGTGCAGGAAGCCGCGTCCTACGCCTCCGCCGGCAACGCCACCCGCGTTGTGGTGGTCGGCCACACCGACTCCTCGGGCTCGAACGCCTATAACGTTCGCCTGTCCGAGCGCCGCGCCAAGGCTGTCGCCGACGCGCTGGTCGGCCTGGGCGTCCAGGGCGGTGCGCTGCAAGTCGACTGGAAGGGCGAGACCGAACTCGCCGTCGCCACCGGCGATGGTGTGAAGGAACCGCTGAACCGTCGTTCGACGATCGACATCAACTTCTAAGTCGATCTGAGAGCAGCGAAGCTCACAAGCGAGGGCCCGGCGGAAACGCCGGGCCCTTTGCTTTTGCGGTCATCCCTCCCGCGCTCCCAATCCCCGTTACCTCGTTTGTTCCGCGGGCCCATGAACATCACGGCGCGCGGTGCTCACGTCGGGAACGCCAGCGTTCATGGGTCGCCGGAACAGGTCCGGCGATGACGGATAAGATGGGATGAGCCTTGGCGAATGGCTCAGATCGGCAGCCGTCGGCTGTCCTTGATCTCTTCCAGCACCGCGTAGGTGCGCGTCTCCCGCACGCCCGGCATCTGCACCAGCACTTCGCCGAGAAACGCGCGGTAGGCGGCCATGTCGCGCACACGCGCCTTGATCAGATAGTCGAAGCCGCCCGCCACCATGTGGCACTCCAGCACGTCCGGCGCCCTGCGCGCCGCGGCGGCGAAGTCCTCGAAGACGTCGGCCGTGGTCCGGTCGAGCACCACTTCCACGAAGATCAGCAGCGCCCGGCCGACCATCGCCGGATCGAGCTGCGCGGAATACCCGGTGATGACACCGGCATCCCGCAGCCGCCGCACCCGCTCCGAGCAGGCCGACGGCGAGAGATTGCAGCGCGCCGCCAGTTCCTGGTTGCTGATCCGGCCATCGGCCTGCAGAGCGCGAAGAATTCGGCGATCCGCCTCGCTGAGCTGGACTGACGACGGCATCTTCCGGAATCTCTCGTGATTTGTGCGGCATGCGCGCACAATTTCCGCAGCACATGCGTAGCCGTCAGCCGTAATCCTTCCGTCCGGACCCCGCAATCAGGTGATGCGCCATGAACTGGGACGCGCTCGACGCCGCCAAATTCACCGACGAGCGGGAGGCGGTCGGCGCCCTCCTCAAGGATCGCCCCCTTACCCAGGCGCAGCGCGCGAGCGTGCTGGCCGACGCCGCCGACCTGGTGCGCGAGGCCCGCGCCAGCGCCCAGCGCCAGGGGGTGGTCGAAAGCTTCCTGCAGGAGTTCAGCCTCGACACCCGCGAGGGCCTGGCCCTGATGTGCCTGGCCGAGGCCCTCCTGCGCACCCCCGACGAGGAGACCCGCGATCGGCTGATCGCCGAGAAGATCGCCTCGGCCGACTGGGCGAGCCACCTGGGGCGCTCGGACAGCCTCTTGGTCAACGCCTCGACCTGGAGCCTGATGCTCACCGGCAAGCTGGTGGAGCCCGACGAGCAGGTGCGCCGCGACCTCGGCGGCTTCCTGCGCGGCCTGGCCGCCCGGCTCGGCGAGCCGGTGATCCGCCAGGCCGTCGGCGCGGCGGTGCGCATCATGGGCGAGCAGTTCGTCCTCGGCCGCACCATCGAGGCCGCCCAGAAACGCGCCAGGAGCGAGGGCTTTTCCTGCTCCTTCGACATGCTCGGCGAAGGCGCCCGCACCGAGGCCGACGCCGACCGCTACGAGGCCGCCTACGCCGCCGCCCTTTCCGCCATCGCCGGCGGCCGCGACAGCGAGCCGCCGGAGCAAGGCCACGGCCTTTCGGTCAAGCTCTCCGCCCTCTGCCCGCGCTACGAGGCCCG
>JADZBR010000328.1 GCA_020852035.1 Caulobacteraceae bacterium | reverse complement strand
CTGACGCCCCGTCACGAAACCTGACGCCCCCGTCACTTTCCTTGACTTCGCCGCCGGCCTCTGAAACTATCCACCGCTCAGATTGCGCCTAGCGGGAGGAAGCCGATGGCCGACGGCAACATCACCAAGGACGTCATGTACGAGGCCGTCGCCCCCGACGACTTCGAGGCGATGCTGGAGCTCGATCGCTACGGCAATCGCTCGACGGCCTTCGACAAGATCATCTCGGCCACCCACGACCACTTCTGGGATCCGCTCGACAAGAAGTACATCGACTTCGACGAGCCGTTCGACATGGAAAACGAGATGCTGGTGCCGGAGGACTTCGTCCCGGCCATGAGCACCGACTACGTCTCCAACGCCCTCTCCGACCACAAGACCCGCGTGCGGTTCGTCAACCAGTCGACGCTGCGGACCTTCTCGTCGATCCTGCACGGCGAGCAGGGCGCGCTGAACCTCTCGGCCAGCCTCTGCCACGTGCTGAAGGACCAGGGCGCGCAGGAATACGCCGCCAACCAGACGCGCGAGGAAGCGCGCCACGTCACCGCCTTCGCCAAATATATCAAGGTGCGTTGGGGCCGGCCTGTGGAATGTGGCCCGACGCTGAAGGCGCTGCTGGTCGACATCATCGGCTCGCCGGAGGTCTATAAGAAGATCGTCGGCATGCAGATGCTGGTGGAGGGCCTGGCGATGGGCGCTTTCGCCACCTTCTTCAACAATATCAACGACCCGCTCGGCAAGAAGCTCTTGCAGCTGGTGATGACCGACGAGGCCTTCCACCACAAGTTCGGGAAGATCTGGGCCGACCGCACCATCCCGCACCTGTCGCCGGAAGAGCATGTGATCATCGAGGACTGGGCGGCCAGCTGCTTCCAGAACCTGCTCTTCAACCTCGTCGGCCCGATGCAGCAGAAGGACCTCTACGAGGAGTTCGGCCTCGACCCGGCCAAGGTGGTCGAGGAGTACGGGAAGATCATGACCGACGAGAAGCGCCGCGAGGGGATGAAGGAGCAGACCAACATCTTCCGCGTGCTGATCAAGACCCTGCTGAACGCCGGCATCATCACCGACCGCACGCGCGCCTTCTACGCCATGTACGTCGACATGGACGAGCTGAAGGGCGAGGGCGACGGCATGGTCGGCGACGCCATCGCCGAGGACGGCATCCGCTATCTGCAGGAGATCAACTTCAAGGACCGCGCCGCCCGGCCGGTGCTGATCGCCGCGGAATAAGACACCCCTTGCTCCTAAGGGGCTGTACGGAAGCGCCCGCCGGTCCGCCGGCGGGCGTTTTCTTTTGGGGCGGGCCGGCCGTGGGTGGTTCGAGACGCCCGACCGTTAGTTTTCTCAGGCTGGGCCAGGCGCCTGGGGCGGCGTCGATTCCAGCACGCGCCGCTTGGCCAGCTGCTGCTCGCGCCAGGTGATGTAGAGCGTCGAGGCGACCACCACGCCGGCGCCGGCCAGCGTCCAGACCGTCGGGATGTCGTGGAACAGGACGAAGCCCGCCGCCGCCCCGAACACCAGGCGGATATAGTCGATCGGCGCCATCGCCCCGGCGTCGCCGATCTGCATGCCCTTGATGTAGCAGCCCTGGGTGATGGTCCCGAGCACGCCCATCAGCGCCAGCAGGCCCAGGTCCGCCGGCTCCGGCCAGCGCCAGCTGAACAGCGCGCCGGGAATGCCGAACAGGAAGCCCAGCGTCGCGGCCCAGACCAGCAAGGTGGTCGGCGAGTGGTCCCGCGTCATCACCTTCATGCCGGTGATGGTCAGGGCGAAGAGGAACGACGAGGCCAGCATGGCCAGGGCCGGCCAGCCGAGCGCGAAGCCCTGCGCGCCCGGCCGCACCATGATCAGCACCCCGCCGAACCCGACCAGGGCCGCGACGACGCGGTTCGGCCCCAACCTCTCGCCGACGACGAAGGCCGCCAGCGGCACCAGCCACAGGGTGCGGGTGAAGGAGAGCGCGTTGGCGTCGGCCAGCGGCATCTCCTGGAAGCCGTAGAACGACAGGATCATCCCCAGCGTCCCCGCCGCCGAGCGGAACAGCAGGATGCCCGGCCGGGTGGTGCGGTAGGCGCCGCGCGGGTTCCTGAGGATCACCGGCAGGAGGATGATCAGGCCCGCCGCCTGTCGGTAGAAGGTCTGCAGGGCGGGCGAGTAGTCGTCGCCGAGGTATTTGATCAGCGTCGTCATGGCCGTGAAGCCGAGCGCCGAGGCCACCATCCACAGGGCGCCGTGCACGTTCGGGGCCAGGCCCTGCGGCGCGGGGCCGTCGGTGATCACGGGCTGCGGCATGCGGCGGGTCCTATAGCGCAAGGGGGGCGGCGCATAGCCCCTCGCCTGAGGGGCGAGGGGGACTCTCGGAGCTGGTCGCCCCGGTCGGCCGCCACCGCGTCCGACGCCGAGCGTGGTTGCGCGCGGACCTCAGCCCTGCGGCGCCGGGGCGCCCGGCATCACCCCGCCGAACAGGGCCGCGAAGGGCGACAGGGCTTCGGTGTCCCACGCATGCCGGCTGCCGATGGTGATGCCGCCGTCGACCACGATGTGCGTGCCGGTCACGAACCGCGAGGCGTCGGAGGCCAGGTAGAGGGCCGCCTCGGCGATGTCCTCCGGCAGGCCGGCCTTGGGGATCGGCTGCACGCTGGCGGCGTTCTGGGCGACCATCGCCGCCATCTGGTCGGCCTGGGCCCGGGGCAGGCCCACCGCATTGCCGAAGATCGAGGTGGCGATCAGGCCGGGGCAGATGGCGTTCACCCGCACCTTGTCCTTGGCCAGCTGCGCGGCGGCGACCTTGCTCATATGGACCACCGCGGCCTTGGCGGCGGAATAGGCCAGCGGGCCCCAGCCGGCCTGCAGGCCGGCGATCGAGGCGGTGTTGACGATCGAGCCGCCGCCCCGCGCCTGCATCAGCGGCAGGGCGTGCTTCATGCCGACGGCGGGACCCCGCACCAGGATGGCGAAGATGCGGTCCCAACCCTCGACCTCGACCTCGGCGACGCCGCCGGGCAGGCCGGCGATCCCGGCGTTGTTGAACAGCACGTCGAGGCCGCCGAACGCGCTGGCGGCGAGGGCGGTCGCCGCGACAATGTCGGCCTCCGAGGTGACGTCGCAGTGGGCGTAGCGCACGGCCTCCGGGAAGCGCTGCTCGAGCATCGCCCCCTTCTCATCCTGCAGGTCGGCGACCACCACACGCGCGCCCTCGGCGACGAACAGCTCCGTCGTCCCCAGCCCGATCCCCGACGCGCCGCCGGTGATCAGCGCCACCTTGCCGTCCAGACGCCCAGCCATATGGTTCTCCCCGCTTTCAATGTGGTCAGCGCTTAGTCCTTCCCCCAGGATGGGGGAAGTGGCCCGAAGGCGCAGCCGAGGGTCGATGGGGGAGGTTTGAGAGGAAGCACCTCCTTCCCCCATCGACCTTCGCCCCTTCGGGTCTCAGGCCACTTTCCCCATACTGGGGGAAGGTTCAAAGCCCGCCGACTTATTCCACCGTCACCACGACCTTGCCCATCGCCTTGCGGCTGGCCAGGTGGGTGATGGCGTCGGCGGCCTTGGAGAGCGGGAAGCGCTCGGAGACGTAGGGCTTGATCTTGCCCGCCGCGTACATGTCCATCAGCTCGCGCACGTTCTCGCGGTGGCCGGCCGGGTCGCGGCTGACCGCCGTGCCCCAGAAGACGCCGACGATGTCGCAGCCCTTGAGCAAAGCGAGGTTCAACGGGATGCGCGGGATGCCGGCCGGGAAGCCGATCACCAGGAAGCGCCCCTCCCAGGCCATCGAGCGCAGCGCCGCCTCGGCGTAGTCGCCGCCGACGCCGTCGTAGACCAGGTCCACGCCCTTCGGCCCGCAGGCGGCCTTGAACTGTTCGGCCAGCGCCTTCTGCCCGTCGCGGTCGAACGGCCCGTAGGGGTAGACGACGCCGGACTCGGCGCCGTGCTTGACCGCCAGGTCCACCTTCTCCTGGCTGGAGCAGGCGGCGATCACCTTCAGGCCCATCGCCTTGCCGAGCTCGACAGCCGCCAGCCCCACCCCGCCGGCCGCGCCCAGCACCAGCAGGCTCTCGCCGGGCTTGGCGTGGCCGCGGTTCTTCAGCGCGTAGTAGGAGGTGCCGTAGGTCATGATGAAGGCCGCCGCCTCGTCGAAGGGCATGGCGTCGGGCATGGCGATCAGGCGGGATGCCTCCAGCGCCATCTCCTGCGCCATGCCGCCCCAGCCGGTGTTGCCCAGCACCCGGTCGCCGACCTTGACGTTGGTCACGCCCTCGCCGACCGCCTTGACGACGCCGGACACCTCGCCGCCGGGGGCGAAGGGGCGGGCGGGCTTGAACTGGTACTTGTCCTCGATGATCAGCACGTCGGGATAGTTCACCCCCACGGCCTTGACCTCGATCACCGCGAACCCGGGCTTCGGCTCGGGGCTAGGGACATCCTCCAGCACCAGGGTCTCCGGCCCGCCCACGGCCTTGCTCAGCAGCGCCTTCATCGAGGTCTCTCCCGTTCTCTTTGCTGGCGCGGACGCTAGCCGGTTCGAACGGGTGTTTGAAGCCGGTTCCTTCTCCCCTTGCGGGAGAAGGTGGCGCGAAGCGCCGGATGAGGGGCCGAAGACGAAGCCTCAGAACAATTCGTTCTTCGGTGGGCTTGGCAGGTAGGAACCTTGTGGATTGAGCTGTTCCAACGCCTCTTGGAGAGTGAATTGGGCGGCACCAGTCACAGCGTCTCGCTGGCGGCTAAACCAACCCCATACCCATCCGGGCAACCATCCTGCCGGCTGTCTGGTTAGATCGAGAGAGATAACGAGAACGTGGTCGGACTCTGAAAGTTTCGACCGGATCATTTCTGAGCAAGTGATCTCAGATTTGTCGGTCCAT
>JADZBR010000327.1 GCA_020852035.1 Caulobacteraceae bacterium | reverse complement strand
TGGGCGCTGGACGAGATCCTGAAGCTGCTGCACCCGATCTCACCCTTCCTCACCGAGGAGCTGTGGGACAAGACCGCCGAGTTCGGCGCGCCCCGCGAGGGCCTGCTGATCACCGCCGCCTGGCCGGAGCTGCCGCAGAGCTACGTCGACCCGGCGGCCGATGCGGAGATCAACTGGCTGGTCGCCCTGATCACCGAGGTCCGCCAGGTCCGCGCCGAGATGAACGTGCCGCCCGGCGCGCGCATCCCGCTGGCGGCGATCGGCGCCGACGCCGAGGTCTCCGCGCGCCTCAAGCGCCACGGCGACCTGATCCGCACCCTCGGCCGCCTGGACTCCATCCGCGAGGCCGAGACCCCGGCCGCCGGCTCGGCCCTCTTCGTGGTCGGCGAGACCACTGGGGCGCTGGCGGTGGCGGACTTCATCGACGTGCCGTCCGAGAAGGCGCGCCTGGCCAAGGAGATCGCGGCGCTGGCGAGCGACATCGAGCGCACCGCCAAGAAGCTCGGCAACGCCGACTTCGTCGCCCGCGCGCCCGAGGAGGTGGTCGAGGAGAACCGCGAACGCCTGGCCGAAGCCGAGGGCGCCCGCGAGAAGCTCTCGGCGGCGCTCGAGCGCCTGCAGGCGATGGCCTGAGGCGCGGAGCCTACTTCGCCGCCGGCGCCTGGTAGCCGCTCTCGACCTTCAGATAGGCGATCAGGTCGATGCGGTCCTTCTCGTCGTGCAGGCCGGCGAAGGTCATCTTGGTGCCCGGCAGGAAGGTGCGCGGGTTGTCCAGCCACTGGTCGAGCACCGCCCCGTCCCAGACGATGTTCGAGGCCAGCATCGCCTTGGAATAGCTGTAGCCCTCGTGCGTGCCGGCCTTGCGCCCGAAGACGCCATAGAGGTTCGGCCCCACCTGGTTCGGCCCGCCCTCGGTGATCGTGTGGCAAGAGCGGCAGAGGCCGAACTTCACCCGCCCGTTCTCGAGGTCGCCGGTGTTGTAGGGGGCGGGGAGGGACGCCAGCAGCGCCTGCTTCTGTTCGGCGGTCAGCTCCGGCGCCTTGGGCGCCGCGGCCTCGCCGCCGCTGCCGCTCTCGCCGGACTGGCCGCAGGCGGCGACCAGCAGGCTGGCGGCGATGGCGAAGGCGGCGGTCGCGGCGTGGCGCATGGATTTCTCCCTGGGAGCGGTGGTGCCGGCTGCAGGGATCGAACCCGCGACATCCAGTTTACAAAACTGGCGCTCTACCAACTGAGCTAAGCCGGCGTCGGTGCGGCTTATGCCCGAGGCCGCCGGGCGATGGCAACGCCGCGGAACCTATGCTCTATCGCCAGGACGCCAATACGGGGAGGACGCCATGACGCCGGACGAATACCGCAAGCACGACGCCATCGGGCTGGCCGAGCTGGTCGCCAGGGGCGAGGTGACCGCCGCCGAACTCCTGGAGGCCGCCATCGCGCGGATGGAGGCGGTGAACGGCCAGGTCAACGCCGTCGTCCAGCAATACCTCGACTACGCCCGCGCGGTCGCCGGCGCCGCGCCGGCCGGCGCGCTGGGCGGGGTGCCGTTCCTGCTGAAGGACCTCGGCGCCCTGATGGAAGGCACGGTCACCACCGCCGGCTCGCGGCTGATGGCCGAGCTGGTGCAGCCGGCCGACAGCGCCATCGTGGCGGCCTACAAGCGCGCCGGGCTGGTGATCTTCGGCAAGACCAACACCCCCGAGTTCGGCTTGATGCCGGTGACCGAGCCGGAGCTGTTCGGCCCCAGCCGCAATCCCTGGGACCTTTCGCGCACCCCCGGCGGCTCGTCCGGCGGGGCTTCGGCGGCGGTGGCGGCGGGCATCGTGCCGGCCGCCCACGCCAGCGACGGCGGCGGCTCGATCCGCACGCCGGCCTCGACCTGCGGCTTGGTGGGGCTGAAGCCCTCGCGCGGCCGCGTCTCCTTCGCGCCGAATGGCGAAGGGTGGGGCGGGCTCTCGGTGCAGCACGCGGTGACCCGCTCGGTGCGCGACTGCGCGGCCCTGCTCGACATCGTCTGCCAGCCGCAGCCGGGCGGCCCGTACTTCCTCAGCCCGCCGACCGAGACCTACCAGGCGCTGGCCAAGCGTGCGCCCGGCAAGCTCTCCATCGCCTTCTCGACGGCGGCCCTGGCCTCGCCGCATCCGATCGATCCGGAGTGCGCCGAGGCGGTGCGCGCGGCGGCCCGGCTCTGCGAGAGCCTGGGCCACATGGTCGAGGAGGCCGACCCGCCCTACAGCGCCGAGGTCGGGACCGCCGGCGGATACTGCACCGGCGCGGGCACCGCCGCCGGGCTCGACACCGAGGCCGCCCGCCGCGGCCGGCCGATCGAGCCGGGCGAGGTCGAGCCGCTCACCTGGGCCATGTACCAGCGCGGCAAGGCGATCGCCGGGACCGACTATGTGCGCGGGCTCTCCACCGTCCATGCCTACGGGCGGCAGATGGCGGCGTTCCACCAGCGGTTCGACGTGCTGATCATGTCCACGCTCGGCTCGCCGGCCATCCCCATCGGCCACCTGACCGAGACCGGCAGGGGCGAGGACTACGCCGAGCGGTTGTTCGCCTTCATGCCCAACACCCAGGCGTTCAACATCTCCGGCCAGCCGGCGATCACCCTGCCGCTGGCCTGGAGCAAGTCCGGCCTGCCCATCGGCATCCAGTTCGTCGCGCCGATCGGGGCCGAGGCGGTTCTGCTGCAGCTGGCCGCGCAACTGGAACAGGCCCAGCCGTGGTTCGACCGGGTGGCGGCGCTTTGAACGCGTTTTCCATATTTCCGCTCATCCCCGCCCTGGCGGGGATGAGCGGATGGGGGATCAGCCCGCGATCCGCGCCCGCCGCCGCCGCGCGAGGTCGAAGACCACCGCGCCGGTGGCCACCGCCCCGATCAGCAGCGTCGAGATGGCGTTGATCTCCGGCGAGACGCCCAGCCGCACCTGGCTGTAGATCCGCATCGGCAGGGTGGTCGCGCCCGGCCCGGAGGCGAAGCTGGCGATCACCAGGTCGTCCAGCGAGAGGGTGAAGGCCAGCATCCACGCCGCGCCGACGGCGGGGGCGATGATCGGCAGGGTCACCCGCAGGAACGCCTCCCAAGGCGGGCAGCCGAGGTCCTGGGCGGCCTCCTCCAGCGCCCCGTCGAAGCTGACCAGCCGGGCCTGCACCACCACCGTGGCGTAGCAGAACGTCAGGGTGGTATGCGCCGCCAGCACTGTCCAGAACCCCCGCGCCAGGCCGGCGGCGACGAACAGCAGCAGCAGCGAGAGGCCCAGGATCACCTCCGGCAGCACCATCGGCGCATAGGTCATGGCCGAGAACAGGGTCCGCCCGCGGAACGCCCCGCCGCGCACCAGCGCCACCGCCGCCAGCACGCCCAGCGCGGTGGCCAGGCTCGCCGACAGCACGCCGAGCCTGAGGGTGACGCCGAGGGCGTCCAGCAGCGCCTCGTTCTTCCAGAGCTCGCCGTACCAGCGGGTCGAGAACCCGGCCCAGACCGTCACCAGCCGGCCGCCGTTGAAGGAATAGACCACCACCAGCAGGATCGGCAGGTAGAGAAACGCCAGCCCCGCGACGATGGCGGCGACGTTGAACGCCGAGGGCCCGCGCCTCATCGCCCCGCGCCCACGAACCGCCCCTTCAGGCGCTGGAAGAGTACGATCGGGATCACCAGGGTCGCCAGCAGCGCGATGGCCACCGCCGAGGCGGCGGGCCAATCGCGGTTCGCAAAGAACTCGGTCCAGATGGTCTTGCCGAGCATCAGGGTGTCGGAGCCGCCCAGCAGGTCGGGGATCACGAACTCGCCGACCATCGGGATGAAGCAGAGCAGGCAGCCCGCCGCGACCCCCGG
>JADZBR010000326.1 GCA_020852035.1 Caulobacteraceae bacterium | reverse complement strand
CCGCCGGATCGTGCCCCGGCGTCGCGGGGGCGATCCGCGCCAGCACGAAGGTGTCGGCGCCTTCGCCGCCCTCGGCGATCACCCGCGGGCCGAGCAGCAGGGTGTCGTTCCCCGCCCCGCCGTAGAGCTGGTCGACCTCGTCGCCCTGGGCGGTCCCGCCGTCCAGCCGGTCGTCGCCGGCCCCGCCGATCAGCACGTCCGCGCCGGCGCCGCCGTAGAGCTGGTCGTTCCCCGCCCCGCCGATCAGCAGATCGCGGCCGGCGCCGCCATCCAGCCGCTCACCGCCGTCCGCGGCCCGCAGCACCTGGTCGAACGCCTCCGCCCGGAGCGCCGGCGGCGAGTCCGGTTCCGGCGGGACCGGGACGGCCGCTGGCGCGATCACGGCGGCTTCCACCGCGACCGTTTCGACCGGCGCGGGCGCGGGCGCAGCGGGCGAAACCGCCGGCGCCGGCGCCGCGGCCTGCTGGGCGACGACAAGGATGGGGGCATCGTCGGTGTCCGGCGCGCGCGTGGTCTCCTCGCGCAGCACCGGCGGCAGCACCCGGTCGCCCGGATCGCGTCCCTGCCCATCGAGGTCGAAAGTCGCCGCCTGGGCGTGGGTCTCGGTCTCGTAGTAGAAAGCCGTGGCGACGATCGCCGCGAAGATGCTCTGGACCTGGCGGCTGGCCAGGGCGAAGGGCACGACCACCTCGGGCCGCAGGGCTTCGTCGGGGGCGATGGGACCGAACACCCGCTCGAGCGCAACGGTCAGGTTGGGGCTTTCCTCGACGATGTCGGAGGCGGTCGAGTGCACCACGAAGCGGCCGCCGATGCGGGCGACGTGGACCAGCACCTCCTCGCTGGCGTCCTTCAGCACGCACCAGGGATCGCCTTCGTCGGTGCGGCCGAACGCCATGTGGATGCCGATGTCGCTGAACGGCAGGGCCGAGGCCAGGTCGTTCAGCCGCGCCCGCTCGCCCAGCGACCAGGCGCCGCCGCGTCCGAGCTGCGCCACAAAGGGAAGGATGATGGCCATCGAGGCCCGCGTCTCTAGCCGTGCGCCCGGCGGGGGGCAACGCCCGGGTCGGCCGGCTCGCCGAACAGCAGGCGGTAGAGCTCGGGCTCGTACCAGGCGAGCAGCGTGCGGGCGAAAAGCCCCGGCTCCACGCCGAGCGCCTCGGCCCACAGGCCCTGGGTCTCGATCGGCACCCGGCCCTGGCCGCTCTCCACCTGGCTGACGAAGGTGTAGTAGCGGAGCCCCACCCGCTCGGCGAGCTCGGCCTGGGTGAGGCCGGCGCGCTCGCGCGCCTGCTTCAGCCAGCGCCCCGCTTCCTGGCGAAGGTTCTTGGTCAGGGCGGCCCGTTCCGGATCCATCGCGGTTCTGGCCATGCGCTCGACTCCTCGCTTCCCCGCCGCGAAATAAGGGTTGCGGCGTCCGCGGAAGCGACATACAGTTTAAACGCAACGAGCGATTATCCAACACATAATCACTCGTCGTGTGGCTACCCTAGTTCCGAAACCTTGGAATGACACGCACTTTCGCGCGTCTCCCCACGTCCGGCGCCGCGACCAATCGCCCGACCGATTGGCCCAGCCCCCACAGCCTGGACGTCGGAGCCGCCGGCGCCATAAATCGTCCCACCGGCGCCGGCGGCGTGGGCGGCCTTCCTCGACCTTTCCCGGAGTAGATCATGCGTCGTCGATACCTGTTGCTCGCGGCGGCCTCGCCGCTGTGCCTGGCCAGCGCGGCCCTCGCCGAGACGACCATCGGCAATACGGTGACGACGCCGGTGGCCACCGCCACGGCGGCCAGCGGCGCGCCGGACGACGTCCGGGTCACCTCCGCCGGCGTCGTGCAGCCGACCGGCGGGGCCGCGATCACCCTCAACAGCGACAACAACGTCACCGTCGAGGGCGCGGTGAAGATCTCCAACGCCAACGACGCCGTCGGGGTGCTGGTCGAAGGCGGGCGCACCGGCGAGGTGAAGATCACCGGCTCGATCACCGTCGATGAGAGCACCGAGATCAAGGACACCGACTCGGACGGCGACAACGACGGGCCCTTCGCCACCGGCGCGCGCCGGTTCGGCGTGCGGGTCACCGGCCCGGCGGCCTTCAACGGCTCGATCACCCAGACCGGCGGGACGATCACCGCCGAAGGGACCGACTCGGCCGGCATTTCGGTGGAAGGCGCCCTCAACGGCTCGATCCGCAGCACCGGCTCGATCGTCGCCAGCGGCGACCGCACCTTCGGCGTCCACGCCGCCGGGCCGGTCAGCGGCGACGTGTCGGTGGCCAGCGTTTCCGCCCAGGGCGCGGACGCCGTGGCCGTGGCGCTGGACGGCGACATCGGCGGTCGGCTGACCATCTCCAGCACCGTCGCCGCCACCGGCTATCGCCTCACCACCCGGCCTGTCGAATCGGCGGTGGCCAAGCTCGACGCCGACGACCTGCTGCAGGGCGGCCCGGCGGTGCGGGTGCGCGGCGACGTGGCCGGCGGCATCCTGCTGGACGCGCCGCCCGCGGACCTCGACCCCAACGACACCGACGAGGACGACGACGGCGTCGCCGACGCCTCCGAGACCACCGGCGGCATCTCCAGCTTCGGCGCCGCGCCGGCGCTGCAGGTCGGCGGGGCCGACGCGATCTCCATCGGCCTCGCCGGGACAGGCGCAGACGCCTACGGCGTGCTGATGAAGGGCAATGTCGCGGCCTCCGGCGTCTATGACGGGATCACCGGCAACGCCATCCAGCTCGGCGGCCTCGGCGGCGCGGTGGAGATCGCCGGCGGCGTGCGCGTCGGCGGCTCGGTGACGGCCACGGCGGTCAAGGCGGACGCCACCGCCCTGCGCCTCGGCGCGGGCGCCTCCACCCCGCTCCTCTCGGTCGCCGGCACGCTGCAAGCCTCCGCGATCAGCACGGACGCGGTGAACGTGCGCGCCTTGCAGATCGACGCCGGCGGCCAGCTGACGTCGATCGCCAACGGCGGATCGATCATCGCGGCCATCACCGGCGGCCAGGGCGTGGCCACGGCCATCCATGACGCCTCCGGCTCGCTCAGCCTGATCGAAAACACCAACAAGATCAGCGCCGGCTTCGCGCCGCCCTCCGGCGTCGCGGTGACGGGCCAGGCGATCGCCATCGACCTGCGCGCCAACACCGCTGGCGCGACCGTTCGCCAGAACGCCAGCGGCTCGACCACCGTCACCCCCGCCATCACCGGCGACGTCCTGTTCGGCTCAGGCCCGTCGCGGCTGGAGCTGAACGCCGGGGTGATGAACGGCGCGGCCGCCTTCGGCGCCGGGGCCGACACCATGCTGATCGCCGGCGACGCGCAGTTCACCGGCGCGCTGACCGACGCCGGCGGCGGGCTTTCCCTCGACATCGCCGACGGCCGGTTGACCGCCACCAACGCCGACACCGTGAGCCTCTCCACCCTGCGGCTGGGCAGCGGCGGCGAACTGGTCGCCACGCTCGATCCGACCGCGGGCAAGAACACCCGCTTCGACGTGGCCGGCGCCGCCACCCTGGAGAGCGGCGCCAAGATCGGCATCCGGCTGGCCTCCAAGCTCGCCTCGCCGACGACCTTCACCCTGATCGACGCGGCCGCCGGCCAGCTGACCGCCGGCGCGCTGGACCAGAGCCTGCTCTCGGGCACCCCCTGGCTCTACAAGGCCGAACTCAAGATCGACCAGGCGGCCGGCGACGTGCTGGCCGACGTGCGCCGCCGCACCGCCGCGGAGGCCGGCCTCGACGCCGCCGAGAGCGCCGCCTACGACGCGGTGTTCCTGAACTTCGACCGCGACGCCACCCTGGCCGGCGCCATGCTGGCCAAGACCGACGAGGCGAGCTTCCGCCGGCTCTACGATCAGCTCCTGCCCGACTATTCCGGCGGCCTCTTCCACACCCTGGCGCAGGCCAGCGAAGTGGCCGGGCGCGGGATCGACACCGAGCCGGCGATGATGGGCCGCGACGGCCTGCGCGCCTGGACCCAGGAAATCGGCTTCGTGATCAAGCGCGACCTGGCGCGCTCGGGCAGCTACGACGCCACCGGCTTCGGCATCGCCGCCGGGGTCGAGGCGCCGGACACGGTGCTGGGCGTGCTCGGCGTGCAGGCGAGCTTCCTGACCCTCGACGTCGACGAGAAGAATTCCGGCGCCAACGAATTCCTCGGCGGCTCGGTGTTCTCCGCCGGCCTCTACTGGCGCGAGAAGCTGGGCGATCTCACCGCCTCGCTGGGCGCGACCGGCGGCTACGCCAGCCTGGACTCGCGCCGCACGGTGGTGGACGTCGACGCCGGGCTGAACCGGGAATCCAAGTCCGACTGGTCCGGCGGCCTCTTCACCCTGCACGGGGGCCTGAGCTACCGGGCGGACCTCGGGCCGGTGTTCCTGCGCCCGCAGGTCACCGCCGACTACATCTGGTTCAAGGAAGGCGACCGCACCGAGAGCGGCGGCGGCGAGGCCATCGACCTGGACATCGACGGGCGCACCTCCAGCCAGCTGGCCGCCTTCGCCGGCGCGACGCTGGGCATGCGGCTCGGCTTCGGCGGCGAGATGCAGTGGTCGCCGGAGCTCACCGGCGGCTGGCGCCAGGTCTCCGGCAAGGGGCCGGGCGACACCACCGCCCGCTTCCTGGGCGGCGGCGAGACCTTCAGCCTCGCCTCGCCGGACCTCGACGGCGGCGCGGCCGTGGCCCGGGTCGCCTTCCGCGGCTCGGGGACCTATTTCGACATCGGCATCGAAGGCGGCGCGGAGTTCCGCGACGACTACGACGCCTATGACGCGCGGGTCTATGCGCGGGTGAAGTTCTAAAGGCTTCCAAGATCCTCCCCCGTGCAACGGGGGAGGATCTTACGGCGTCACCGCCTTCAGGCTGGCCCTGGTCAGGTCGAGCTGGTCGGCGGGGATTACCTGCAGGTCCGGCGCCCGGCTCTTCAGGCCGGTAGTGAACACCTTGGCGTCGCCGGCGATCAGCACGCTGGCCGCCTTCGGATCGAGCCGCGACTTCGCGTAGGCCTGCACCTCGGCCGCGTCCACCGCCTGCACCTTCTCGGTGTAGAGCGCCACCTCGCCCAGATCGACGCCGTAGAGCGCCAACTCGCCGAGGATGCCGGCCAGGCCGCTCGCCGTGCCGAGGGCGCGACCGTAGCCGCCGATCAGCACCGACTGGCGGGCCTTCAGCTCGTCGGGCGCGGTCGGCTCGGCGCCGAGCCTGGCCATCTCGGCGCGGATCAGGTCGAGCACCTCGGGGGCGGATTCGTTCTTGGTCTGGGCCACCGCCCGGAACACGCCCGAGGTGCGCTGGGTGTCAAGGAAGGCCCGCGCGCCGTAGGAGAGGCCGCGCTTGATGCGGATCTCCTGGTTCAGCCGCGCCGAATAGCCGCCGCCCAGCACATGGTTGGCGACGATCGCCGGATAGTAGGCGGGATCATTGCGGGCGATGGCCGGGCCGACCACGCTGACCGCCGCCTGGCCGGTGCCGGCGATGTCGATGACCACCGCGTGCGGCGCGGCCGTGGGCTTCACCGACGGGGTGGGCGGCAGCGGCGCGGCGGGCCGGGCCCAGTCGCCGAAGGCTTTTTCCGCGGCGGCGAAGCCGGCCTCGGGGTCGATGTCGCCGGTCAGCACCAGCACGGCGTTGTCCGGCCGGTACCAGGTCTGGTGCAGGGCCTTCAGCGTCGCCGGGTCCAGCGCCTTCAGGGTCGCCGGTGTGCCGCTCTCGGCATGGCCGAAGGGGGTGCCGCCGAACAGCAGCGGCTGCACCGCCATCGCCGCCAGCGTGCCGGGGCTCTCATAGGCCACCTGCAGGCCGTCCAGCGCCTGCTGGCGCTGGCGCTCCAGCTCCTCGGGCTTGAAGGCGGGGTTGCGGACCACGTCGGCCATGATGGCCATGGCCGCGTCCAGCTTGTCGGGCATGACGCTGATCCCCACGCTGGACGCCTCCAGCCCCGCGCCGGCGCCGAGCGTGGCGCCCAGCGCCTCGGTCTGGGCGGCGATCTCCACGGCGCTGCGGGTCTGGGTGCCCTCGGCCAGCATGCCGGCGGTCATGGCGACGGCGCCGGCCTTGCCCTGCGGGTCGGCCCAGGCGCCGGTCCTGATCAGCAGGCTCGCGCCCACCAGCGGCAGGTCCGAGGAGCGGGCGACGATCACCCTGAGGCCGTTGGCCAGGGTCTTCTCGGCGGGCTTGGGCAGCACGGCGGCCAGCGGCTCGCCGACTGGCGGCGGGGCCTGCCGCTCGCCCTCCGGCAGCAGGGTCTGGACCTGGCCGGTGAACTTGACGGAGGCGACCTTCGGCGGCGGCGGGACGGCGTCTTTCTCGCCCGCCGGCCGGGCGCTCTCGGGCAGGTAGCGGATCACCTTGCGGCCGGCGTCGGTGTAGTATTTGGCCGCCACCCGCTGCACGTCGGCGGCGGTCACCGCCTGCAGCTCCGCCAGCTCTTTGTTGGCGTTCGCCGCCTCGCCGGTCAGCACCCAGGAGACGCCGAGGGCGTCGGCGCGCCCCTCCACCGTCTCGCGTTCGCGCAGGGCGCCGGCGATCAGCTCGTTCTTGGCCTCGGCCAGCTCGGCCGCGCTGGGCGGGGCGTCGCGCAGCTTCTTCACCTCGGCGAGCAGGGCCGCCTCGCCTTCCTCGACGGTGTGGCCGCTGGCCATGATGGCGCCCACATAGACCATGCCCGGCTGCGCCGGCAGGCTGGCGTCGGCCAGCACCTGGGTCGCGACCTGCTGGTCGTAGACCAGGCTGTTGTAGAGCCGCGAGTTCTTGCCGGAGACCAGGATCGCGTCGAGCACGGTCAGGGCGGCGGCGTCGGGGCTCTTCGCGTCGGGCGCCAGCCAGGTGATCATCACCGCCGGCAGCGGCACGTTGGGGCCATAGCCGGTGAAGGTGGAGGGACCGGTGCGCGGCGGCTCCTTGGCGGTCACCCGCTGGATGGGCGCCTTGGGCGCGGAAAGCTTGCCGAAATACTCGTCGACCCAGCGGTTCAGCTCGGCCTCGTCGAAATTGCCGACCACGAAGAGGGCGGCGTTGTCCGGCCGGTAGTAGGCGGCGTGGAAGGCGCGCACGTCGTCGATGGTGGCCGCGTCCAGCTCCCCGATGGAGCCGATGCCGGGGCGCTTGTAGGGATGCACGGCGTAGCTGGCCTGCGGCAGGTAGAGGTAGAACAGCCGCCCGTAGGGGTTGGAGAGTACGCTCTGGCGCAGCTCCTCCTTCACCACGTCGCGCTCCGACTTGAAGGTCGCCTCGTCGACCACCAGCGCGCCCATGCGCTCGGCCTCCAGCCAGAGGATCCGCTGCAGGTGCTCGGCCGGCACCACCTCGTAGTAGTTGGTGTAGTCGTCCCAGGTGGAGGCGTTGTTGAACCCGCCGACGTCCTCGGTCATCCGGTCGAGGGTCTCCGAGGGCGTATCGCGCGTGGCCTTGAACATCATGTGCTCGAAGAGGTGCGCGAAGCCCGAGCGGCCCACCGGGTCGTCCTTGGAGCCCACGTCGTAGAACACCTGCACGGTGACGTTGGGGGTCGAGGCGTCCTTCGAGGCGAACAGCTTCATCCCGTTGGGGAGCGTGCGCTCCTTGAACTGGATCGGCGGAACCTGCGTCGCCTGGGCCTGGGCGGCGGCGAGGGCGATGGGCGAGGCGGTCAGGCAGAGCGCAAGCGCCGCGGCGCGCGCGAGGGGACGGATCATCCGGGGCTCCCAAGGTGGAGGTTGTGCCCGGAGCTTTAGCACCGCTCACGCGCGCCGCGCAGGTTACAGAACCGTCATCAGTCCTCCCTCCCTGACGGGCTGGGCCGTGTCAGGTGTGGGTGGCGAATAATTTCGCCCTTCTCCCCTTGCGGGAGAAGGTGTCGCCACAAGGCGACGGATGAGGGGTCTCTCAGAACCCTCAGTCCGCGCCCGACCGATCCGCTGTCGTGGCGGAGATTATCCTCAACCCCTCATCCGGCGCTTCGCGCCACCTTCTCCCGCAAGGGGAGAAGGAAGCCGCCTCACTCCGCCAACCGGACCAGCATCTTGCCGGTGTTCCGCCCCTGCATCAGCCCGACCATCGCCGCCGGGGCGTTGCCGATGCCTTCGAGAATGGTCTCCTGCACCTTGATGCGGCCGGACTTCAGCCAGCCGGTCATGTCAGCCAGGAACTGCGGGTGCAGCTCGG
>JADZBR010000325.1 GCA_020852035.1 Caulobacteraceae bacterium | reverse complement strand
TATGCATGTCTCCGACGCGGGCGGCGGGGGGCATGGGTCAGCCCTTCTGCGTCAGGTCGCGGGCGGCCTGTTCGTAGGCTTCCCAGAGCGCCGCGTCGCGGGCGCTGGGGATGATCTTGGCGAGGATGCCGCGGGTCTCGGCGCGGCTGCGGATCGCCTCCGGGGAAAACCGCGCCAGGGTCGCGGCCAGCGCCCCCTGCATGGCCACCAGGGTCGCCATCTGGTGCGCCTGCAGGTCGCGGAAGGCGTCTTCCACCGCCAGGTCGGCGTCCATGAAGCCGCGTTCCGGCGGGTTCAGCAGCTGCGCCACCGCCTTGCCCGGGGCGCGGGCGAACTTCAGCGGATTGTTGCCGGCGAACTCCAGGCTGGTGCCCTGGGCGCCCAGCTGGGCCTTGGCGCGGGCGCGGGCCTCCAGCATCACCACCATGCCGGCGACCAGCCGGTTGAGCAGCCGGCCGGCGGCCGCCAGGGTCTCGTCGGGCGCGGCCTTGAGGTCCTCGGGCTCGAGCCCCGCCGCGGCGGCCAGAGCCGCCATCGAGACCCCGCCGCCGCGCGGCTGCGGTTGCGACGGAGCCGCGGGCGGGACGGCGGGCGCGGTCGCCGCCGGGGCGGGCGCCGGCGCGGCGAGCGGCGCCTGCGGCGCGCCGAGGCCGAAGGGATCGCCGATGCTTTCGGGCGGCCGCTCCAGCCCCAGCTGCTGGGCCGCCGGCGCGGCCGGAGCGGCCCCGAAGCCGCCGCGCGCCCAGTCGACGACGTTGCCGTCGGCCAGCTGCGACCAGACATCGGAGGCGGCCCGCGCCTGCGGGCCGTCCGGAACCGGGCTGGACCAGCCGGACGACTGTTGCGCCGGCGCCTGGGGCGCGGCCCAGACGGAGTTGTCGACCTCCGGCTGGGCGCTCGGCTGGACCTGCGGCGGCGGGGCCCAGCCGCCCGCGGCGGGCGCGGCCGGATCGATCTTCGGCGGCGCCCAGTGCTGCGACATCGGCCCCTGGCCGGAGATCGCCGGACCGGCCGGCGGGCGATCCCACGCGGCCGGATCGACGTTCGGCGCGGCGGGCGGCGCCGAGTTCCAGCCGCCCCAGGCCGGCGCGGGCGGCGGCGGCGGCGCGGGCGCGCCCTCCCCTTCCAGGCTGGCGCGGATCTCGTAGTGGCCGATGGAGATGCCGTCGCCGTGGGCGATGGCGTGCGGCGAAGCCAGCCGCGAGCCCGCCCCGTTCACGAAGGTGCCGTTGGTGCTCTTGTCGACCAGCAGGTAGGCGCCGCCGCGGAAATCGACCTCGCAGTGAGTCGAGGAGATGTAGGCCTTGGGGTCGGGCAGGCTCCAGTCGGCCGAGGGCGAGCGGCCGATCACCGCCCCGTGCCGGTCCAGGGTCAGGCGGGTCGACACCCCGTTGTCGAGGCGCTCCACGTTGGTGATGGTGAGAACCAGGCTCATCGAACTCTTAGGCGTCGGCCGCCAGGCCCTTCTCGGCGATCCGGTCGCCGGCGTCGAGCACCTTGGCGAGGGCGCCGTCCATGTCGCCGGTGCGCACCGCGGCCAGCACCACCGCCCCGGCGGCGAAGGTCCCCGCGGCGTCCATCGGCGCCTGCACCGGGTCGTGCCCGTCAGGCGCCATCGAGCCGCCCGAGAAGAAGGCCGCCAGGGCCGCCATCTGTTCGGCGCTCTTGTCGCTGGCGGTCATCGCCGCCTCGTAGGCGGCCCGCCGGCGCGGCTCGCTGGGGTCCTGCACCCAGAGCAGCGCCGCCCGCAGGGCCTCCACGTCGCCGCGTGGAAGCGTCTCGCCGCCAGGCAGGTCTCGCACCGCGCGGGCGGCCCAGGCCACCGTCTCGTGCCGCGGCAGCGCCCGCCCCAGGAAGAAGGCCGCGTCGGTCAGTTCGCCGGCCTGCCGCAGCCCCGCGAAATAGACCTCCGGCGACTGCGCCGCCGTCGCCTCGGCCAGGTCGACCACCTGCCCGGCTTCCGTCCATTTGACCCTCGCCCAGCGCGCCATCCCGCCCTCAGTTGATCTTGACCAGGCCGCCGGTGATCGTCGTCAGGGCCGAGCCCGAGATGTCCACCTTGGGGGCGTTGATCGAAAGGCTGGTCTTGGCGTTGTAGCTCACCGTCAGGGCGTTGATGGACACGCCCTTCTGGTCGATCACGATACTGTTCTGGCCGACCTTGAGCACGATCTGCACCTTGGCCTCGACCAGCACCGAGCCCTTCTTGGCGGTGAGCGTGTAGTCCTTCTCCTCGACCGTCACCGCCATCTGACCCGACTGCACCGTCAGGGTCTCGTCCTGCTTGACGGTGGTGGTGCGCTTGCCGGTCTGCACCGTGTGGGTCTCGTTGCCGAGCTTGACGGTGTGGGTCTCGTCACCCTCCTCGACCGTCTTGGTCTCGTGGCGCTTGATCTCGACCACGCGGTCGCGGCCGACCCGCTTCTTCTGGTCGCGATAGACCCGGTGGAGGTCGTCCAGCCGCACGAAGGTCTCCATGCGGCGCTGGGCGTAGACGTGGAACATCTCCTCGTCGGCCTTGTCCTCCATGTAGATCTCGTTGTGGCCGGGGGCCTTGGGCTTCTCCTCGGCGCCGTCGTAGCCCTCGCCGGCCTTGCCGACGGTCTGGCTGCGCCACACCGAGCGGGTCTTGTTCCCCGGCAGGCCATAGGTCTGCATGTTGGAGGCGTTGTAGACCCGGCCGGTGATGATCGGCCGGTCGGGGTCGCCGTCCAGGAAGTCGACGATCACCTCCTG
>JADZBR010000324.1 GCA_020852035.1 Caulobacteraceae bacterium | reverse complement strand
GGCCACGTAGTGCGCCTGGTTCTTCGTACCGAGGTAGGCGCGCGAGGCGATGTTGATGATCCGGCTGCGGTCCGGCATGCGCGGAAGGCAGGCCTGGGTGACGTTCACCGCGCCGATCACATTGATGTCGTAGGTCCGCCGGAAGTCCTCGTCGGTCAGCTCCTCGAAGGGCTTTTCGAAGAAGACCCCGGCGTGGTTGACCAGCAGATCGACGCTCGCGATATCGGCCAGCGCCGCGTCGACCGCCGCGCGGTCTGAGACGTCGGCCACCGCCGGGACCACCGCCCTCCCCGCCTCGCTCACCGCCGAGGCCGTGGCGGCCACGGCGTCGGCTGAGCGGTCGAGCACGCAGATGTCGAACCCCTCGCGGGCCAGCCGGATCGCGGAGGCGCGGCCGATGCCGCTCCCCGCGCCGGTGACCACCGCGAAGGGCATCGCCTCAGGCCGCGTCGGTTTCGGCGCGCGCTTCCTGGATGTTGTCGATCAGGCCCCACGCCTTGGCCTCTTCGGCGCTCATGAAGTGGTCGCGGTCGAGGGTCTTCTCGACCTCTTCATAGGTCCGCCCGGTGTGCTTGACGTAGATTTCGTTCAGCCGGCGCTTGGTCTTGATGATGTCCTCGGCGTGGCGCTCGATGTCCGAGACCTTGCCCTGGAAGCCGCCGGAGGGCTGGTGGACCATGATCCGGGCGTTGGGCAGAGAGGTGCGCAGGCCCTTCTCGCCGGCCGTCAGGATCAGGCTGCCGGCCGAGGCCGCCATGCCCATCACCGTCGTGGCCACCGGGCACTTGATGTACTGCATGGTGTCGTAGATCGCCAAGGCCGAGGTCACCACCCCACCCGGCGAGTTGATGTACATGTCGATCTGCTTCTTCGGGTTCTCGGCCTCGAGGAACAGCAGCTGGGCGCAGATCAGCGAGGACATCCCGTCCTCGAACGGCCCGGTCAGGAAGATCACGCGCTCCTTCAGGAGCCGCGAGAAGATGTCGAACGCCCGCTCGCCACGGCTCGTCTGCTCGACGACCATCGGCACGAGGTTCATTGCGGGGTGGGTATAGTCCATTGGGGTAGGCCCTTCTCGATGCGAGGGCGGCCGTGCCGGACCGCCCCCTTCAGGCCTAGGATATCGCGTGCGTCGGCGAGCGGCGCAAGGTCGCCCCTCCCTCTCCCGGTCGGGAGAGGGAAATCCGCCGGCGCAGCCGGCGGGAGGGTGAGGGGTTCCGGCCTATCCGGAGAGGGCGCAAGCCCTCATCCTCGCCGCGCCTTCGGCGCGTCTTTCCTTCTCCCGACCGGGAGAATGACTACGCCCCGGACCCCTCAGGCATCTCGTCCTCGGCCAGGAGCTCGTCCGTGGAGACCGTCTGGTCCTTCACCTTGGCCTGGCCGACGATGAAGTCGACGACCTTGTCCTCGTAGATCGGGGCGCGCAGCTGGGCCTGGGCCTGCGGGTTGTCGCGGAAGTAGTTGAACACCTCCTGCGCCTGCTGGCCGTAGCGCATGGCTTCCATGCGCATCGCCTGGCCGAGCTCCTGGTCGGTCACCTGCACGTCGTTGGCGCGGCCGATCTCGGCCAGCACGAGGCCCAGACGCACCCGGCGCTCGGCGATCTTGCGGTACTCGGCGCGCAGCTCCTCGTCGGACTTCTTGGCGTCGTCCTCGGGCAGCGAGCCGCGTTCCTTGTCCTGCTCGACCTGGTTCCAGATCGCGCCGAACTCGGCGTCGACCATGCGCGGCGGCAGCGGGAAGTCATGCTTCTCGTCCAGCACGTCCAGCAGCGCCCGCTTCAGCTTGAACCGCGAGGCGTTCTCGAACTGCTGGGTGAGGTTGGTCTTCAGAAGCTCCTTCAGCGCATCGAGCCCCTCGACGCCCAGCTTCTTGGCGAACTCGTCGTCGGCCGGCGCATCGACCGGCGCCTTGACGGCCTTCACCTTCACCTCGAACTCGGCTTCCTTGCCGGCCAGATGCTCGGCCTGGTAGCCCTCCGGGAAGGTCACCTTCACCACCACATCGCTGTCCGGCTTGGCGCCGATCAGTTGGTCCTCGAAGCCGGGGATGAAGCTGCCCGAACCGAGGATCAGGTCGTAGTCCTCGCCCGCGCCGCCGGCGAAGGCCTCGCCGTCCAGCTTGCCCAGGAAGTCGATGGTGACCTGATCGTCCTTCTTGGCCTTCACCGTCTTGCCGGTGCGCGGCTCGTAGGTGCGGTTCTGCTTGGCGAGGTCGGCCAGCGCCTCGTCGACTTCCTTCTCGGTCGGCTCGTAGACCGGCCGCTTCAGCGAGATCTTGGTCAGGTCGGTCGGCTCGAACTCCGGCATCACGTCGAGCGAGAGCTCATAGGCCAGGTCCGCCTTGCCATCGAGCACCTGCTGGATGTCGGTCTCCGGCTTCATGTCCGGCTCGCCGGCGGGGCGCAGGTTGTTGTCTTCCAGCACCTTCTGGCTGGATTCCGAGAGCGCCTGCTGGACGACCTCGCTCATCAGTTCCTTGCCGTACATGCGACGCACGTGCTGCGGCGGCACCTTGCCGGGGCGGAAGCCCTTGATCTTCATCTGCGGCGTCAGCTCGGCGATGCGCGCCTCCAGCTTCTCGGCCAGGTCGGCGGCGGGCACCGTCACGCCATAGACGCGGCTCAGGCCGTCGCCGGATTTTTCAACGATCTGCAGGGACATCTAAAGGCTCCGAAAAGGCGGCGCGACGAGCCGGCGCACTCTGCCTTCCGTCTAGGGTGGAAATGGGGTCGCGAACCACCCGGCCCGCGAGGGGCGCCCTTATGTCACGCGCGGGCGCGCGCTCCAAGAGGGGTGGTGCGGGCGAGAGGACTCGAACCTCCACGCCTCTCGGCGCCAGAACCTAAATCTGGTGCGTCTACCAGTTCCGCCACGCCCGCACTGGCGCCGCTGATACGCTGGAGCGGCGGGCGGGGTCCAGCCTCTGAAGCTCAGCGGACAGGCCCTGCGTCCTTCGAGACGCCCGCTTCGCAGGCTCCTCAGAATGACTAAGTCAGCAACAACCTGTGTCATGGTGAGGAGCGGCGAAGCCGCGTCTCGAACCACGCAAGGCCGCTCAGCGCGCCTCGTAGAGCCGGCGCAACACCGCCGGCGCGCGGCCCGGCAGATCCTCGGCGGTGAGGCCCGGGCCAAAGCCGGCTGCGGCCTCCGCGTGAATCCAGACGCCGGCGCAGGCGGCCTCGAAGCTCTCCATGCCCTGCGCCAGGAGGCCGCCGATCAGCCCGGCCAGCACGTCGCCCGACCCGGCCGTGGCAAGCCAGGGCGAGCCGTTCAGATTGACCGCCGCGCGGCCGTCGGGCGCGGCGATCACGGTATCGGCGCCTTTCAGCACCACCACGGCGTCCGCGTCGCGCGCCGCGTCGCGGGCGGCGGCGATACGATTGGGCGATTCCGCCATCAGTCCCGGGAACAGCCGCTCGAACTCGCCGGGATGCGGGGTCAGCACATCGTCGCGGTCCAGCACCGAGAAGAGTTCTTCCGGCTCGGCCGCGAAGCTGGTCAGGGCGTCGGCGTCGAGCACCAGGGCCGCGCCGGTGCGGGCCAGCGCCAGCACATTGGCCACTGTCCCCTCGCCCACGCCTGCCGCCGGGCCGATGATGGCGGCGTCGACCTGGGCGGCCAACTGCTCCAGTTCCGCGTCGCTCTCAAAGCCGCGCAGCATCACCGCCTCGAGGTGCGCCGCGTTCACCGCCAACGCCTCCGGAGGCGACAGCAGGGTGACGACGCCGGCGCCGACGCGCAGTCCCGCGCGCGCCGCCAGCCGCGCCGCGCCGGTGCTCCAGGGCTCGCCGCCGACGACGATCAGGCGACCGCGCGCATGTTTGTGGGTGTCCTCCGCCGGCCAGGGATAGGCCGGCGCCCAGAGGTCCGGGCCGTTCTCGAACAGCGCCACGTCCGTCTCGCCGAGCCCGATGTGGTCGACCACGATCTCGCCGCAGAGCGCCCGGCCCGGCTGCAGCGCGTGGACCGGCTTGCGCGCGTGAAAGGTGACGGTCAGCCCCGCATGGAAGGCGGCGTCGCCGATCGGGCGACCGGTGTCGCCGGAAAGGCCGCTCGGCGCATCGACCGCCACGAACCGCTCGGGGGTGCGCGCCGAAGCCCGCGCCAGCCGCGCGGCCTCCCCTTCCAGCGGCCGGTCGAGGCCGGTGCCGAACAGGGCGTCGACGAAGAGCTCGGCCATCCGGTTCGAGCGCGAGATCGGCAGGGTCTCGCCGATCCAGCGGCCGGCGGCGGCGACGGCGCTGGGCGACTTCGGCGGCGAGAGCGCCTCGACCCAGACGTCCCAGCCCCGCTCGGCCAGCCGGCGGGCGGCCACATAGCCGTCGCCGCCGTTGTTGCCGGGACCGCAGAGCACGGCGGTCGGGCGCGGCGAGAAACGGGTCACGATGGCGTCGGCCACCGCCTGGCCGGCCCGTTCCATCAGCTCGGTCTCGGGCGCGCCGGCGGCGATGGCGGCGCGGTCGGCGGCGGCCATCTCGGCGACGGTCAGGATGGGACGCGCGGGCACTGACGCAGGCCTTCGGATCAGAGGACGCCGGTGGTCGCTTCGCGCCCTTTCTCGACCAGGGTCAAGCCGTCGCCGTCGGTTTCCATCGTGATGATCGAGGTGTGGTCGGGGCGGAAGCCCACCACTCGGTCGTGGCCTTCGAGCACCGAGAGCACCGCATTGATCGCCACATAGTGGCTGAACACCGCCGTATCGCCGCGTCGGCGCAGCGACTTCGCGATGTCGCGCCGCCAGGCGTCGTAGTCGAGGTCGCCCTGGATTTCGCCCCAGGTCCCGCCGAAGGCGGTCCGCAGCCAGCCGGGCCGGTCCGCGGCGGCCAGCGCCTTCGGCGTCGGGATTTCGCCGACCATCGGATCGACCTCGACCTCCACGCCCAGCGCGCGCGCCGTGGGCTCGGCGGTCTCGCGGCAGCGACGCAGGGGCGAGGAGACCACGCGCTTGGGCCGCGCGTCCTCCGGCAGGGCCATCAAGGCGTCGGCGGCCGCCTGCGCCTGCGCCTTGCCGGTCTCGTCGAGGCCGGGATCGTCGTCGGCGTCGCCCCAGGTAGCGGCCGGCTTGCCGTGGCGGATCATGTAGAGTCTGGCCATGCGTCTCTCAGTCGGGCGTGAAGATGTTGAGCTTGTCGTCGTCCGAGCGGCGCACCTGGCCGGACCGGCCGACCTGTTCGGACGCCTCCATCGACGCCAGCAGCGTCGGATCGAGCGGCGTGTTGGCGGCGAAGCGCCGGCCCTCGGCGTCGCGGCCGATGACGATGCCCATGTGATAGCCGTCCCTGGAATGCACCACGGTGTAGGTTTCTATCTTCGCAGCGCCGTTTGGCCGTTCGATGACAGTCGGGTGCGGCAGGGCGTCGATCTGGCGCTGGATCACATACGGGTCCTCGCGTTCCCAGCGGCCCTCAACCGGCCTGGTCGAGTAGATTCCCGTCGATTGCTTGGTCAGGAACCAGCCGTTGCCGGTGACCAGCCCATAGGCGTCCGGCCGGGCGCGCAGGCGCTGCATCATCACCGCGATCGAGTGCATGACGTAGTTGTTCCCTGGCCCGCCGGCGTAGGGCAGCCCGCCGGTGACCGTCAGGCCGCGCGGGTCGTCGAACGGCAGGCCCAGCTCCTCCGCGCCGATCTCCACCGCCACCGGAAAGCAGGAATAGAGGTCGATGGCCGCCATGTCGGCCAGCCCGACGCCGGCCATGTCCAGCGCCCGCTGGCCGGTCAGCCGCATGGCCGGGCTGGAGTGATAATCCTGCCGGTCGAGCACGTACCAGAGGTCGGCGGCGTCGGCGCAGCCGTGCAGATAGACCCAGCGGTCCTCCGGCACGCCCAGCTCACGCGCCTTCCTGACGCTGGCGATCAGCACGCCCGCCGACTGGTCCACCTCCATGATGGCGTTGAGGTACTTCGGATACGGGAAGCCGATCATCCGGTTGCGCTCGTCGGTGGTCACCAGTTCCTCGGCCGAGCGGGCGACGGGGAACCAGGCCTCCGGATTCCTGGCGGCCACCTCGCTGAACGGCGCGAACAGCTTGCCGAGCTGGCGCTGGTGCTCATCGATCCCCCGGCCGTCACGGGCGCGCAGGGCGTTCTCGAACAGCGGATAGACGTTGATCGGCCGGTTCAGGCCGTGCGCCGCCTCATAGGGCGTCGAGCCGGCGCGCGGATCGCCGATGCGCTCCGGCGCGCTGTCCGACGGCTCGGCCCAGCCGGCGAAGTCGGAGCCCGCGCGGGCCCGCTTCATCGCCGAGCCGAGAAACTCGGCCCCCACCGCCAGCACCAGGTCGTTCTCCCCGCGCGCGATGCGCTCGGAGATCAGGTTGACCAGCATCTGGGGCGTGTTGCCGCCCATGTGGGAATAGACGCTCCAGCGTGGGTCCGCGCCCAGCCGGCGGCTCAGGGCCTCCGGCGGATTGTCCGGCCGCGGCACCATAGAGCGGCCACCGGCGTCCACCGTGAAGCCGACCACCGCCAGCCCGTCGATCCTGGCCAGCGCCTTGCCGCCCAGGCCGGCGTCGGCGGCCACCCGATCCGCCGCAATCTTCAGCAGTTCGGTCGGAGACGGCGAAACCAGCGGATCGCCGCGATAGGTGAATTGGCCCGCGCCGATCAGAACCGGCGTGTCGTCGCGCATCGAATGAGCCTCCCTGGCCGCGTCGGCGCGGACCTTAAGGGCCGAAAAGCGCCCGACAAGCCGTTTTCCGGCCTGCCCGAAACTCGGGCGCCGGGCGCCTGGATTTTGTGCAGCGGCGTATTTATGCCTCTCCGCGCCGGCAAACCTTCGCCATCCCCTTGTGGACGCTGCGGCGCCCATGCTCCCTGCCGCCGACCGCCAGCCGGCGCGTCGCTTCCAGAGTGCTCAAAGAAGGCCCATGAAAAAGATCGAAGCCGTCATCAAACCCTTCAAGCTCGACGAGGTGAAGGAGGCGCTGCAGGAGATCGGCGTTCAGGGCATGACCGTGCTGGAGGCCAAGGGCTACGGCCGCCAGAAGGGCCAGACCGAGCTCTACCGGGGCGCCGAATACGTGGTCGACTTCCTGCCGAAGATCAAAATCGAGATCATCGTCGGCGACGACCTCCTGGGACGGGCGGTGGATGCGATCACCGCCGCCGCCCAGACCGGCCGCATCGGCGACGGCAAGATCTTCATTTCCGACATCAT
>JADZBR010000323.1 GCA_020852035.1 Caulobacteraceae bacterium | reverse complement strand
CTTTGAAGGCCAGCCTTCAGAGTCGCATCACCACTTGATGGCCACGCGGCCGTAGACGAACCGCCCGTTGAAGCCGAACGGCGAGAACGAGCTGAACGGCCCCGCTCCGGTGGTGTTGAGGTTCGGCAGGACCTGGCGCGGGTAGACGTCGAACAGGTTGTCGGCGCCCACCGACACCGTCAGGCCCATCGGGAAGGTGTAGCGCCCTTCCAGGTCGACGACGCCGCGGTTGCCGGTCTCGGTGTCGGCGCTGCCGTCGGCAAGGGTGCCGGGCGACAGGACGCTGGAATAGAACGTGGTGCGCAGGGTCGCGCCCCAGGCGTCGCGGTTCCAGTCGCCTTGCAGGGTCAGCTTGTACTTCGGCGCGCCGCGCTCGAACCGCAGGACAGCCTGGCGGGCGAACAGCGAGGTCGGCGTCGGCAGGATGGTCTGGTCGGTGAACGGCGTGCGCGTCACCTCCAGGTGGTTGTAGTTGCCCGCCGCGGTCAGGTCGAAGGAGCCGGCCTGATCGTCGTTGATGCGGTAGCGGGCGACCACGTCGAGGCCGCGGGTCTCGGTGTCCACGCCGTTGATGAAGAAGCGGGCCGCCGAGGCGCCGTAGGGCTGCAGCAGGTCGAAGATGGTCCGCGCGTTGGTGCCCACCGCGGCCGTGGCCGAGCCCGTCAGGGTTTCGCTGAGCACGATGCGATCGTCCACGTCGATGCGGTAGCCATCGACCGTGAGCTCGAAGCCGCCGGCCTGGTAGACGAAGCCCAGCGCGTAGTTCGTCGACTCCTCGGGCTCGAGCGGCGTGCCGCCGAGGGCGACGCCGATGGGGCTGACCGACGGATAGGTGCCGGCTTCGAACGGCACGCCGTTGATGTAGAGGATCGAGGTCGAGGTGAAATACTGCTGCTGCAGGCTGGGCGCGCGGAAGCCGGTGGAGACCGCCCCGCGAATCGCGAACTCCGGCGTGAAGTCGTAGCGCGCCGAGAGCTTGCCGGTGGCCTTGGTGCCGAAGTCCGAATAGTCCTCGTAGCGGACGGCCGCCGAGGCGGTCAGCTGTTCGGTCAGCTTGCCTTCCAGGTCGAGATAGACGCCGACCGCGTCGCGATCCACGTCGACCACGTTGCTGGGCGTGAAGCCGGTGAAGCCGCGCGAGCCCAGCGACTTGTCGGTGAACGGGCCGCGGATGTAGGAGCCGGGCTCGCCCTCGCCGATCTCGAAGCCTTCGCGACGCGCCTCCAGGCCGAAGGCGACGTTCAGCGGGCCGGCCGTGCCGATATCGACCTCACGGCTGAAGTCGGCGCCGAAGACCAGCTGGTCGTACTTCAGCTGGCCGGCGTAGAACTCATGCGGCGAGCTCGGGCCGAGCGAAGGATTGAGGGTGTTCTTCACCCCGAAATCGATGGTGTTCTGGCCGTAGACGACGTTGAGGTCGGTGCGGAAGCCGGCGATCTCGCCGCGCAGGCCGACGCCGGCGCTGTAGTCCTCGCTCTCGGTCTGCAGCAGCGGCAGGTAGCCGTCGGGATAGACCGAGGGAATGTTCTGCGCCGCGTCGGTCGGCATGCGGAACGTAGCGGCGCTGGAGGCGTCGCGGTGCTGGTAGCCGAACCAGCCATAGGCTTCGAGGTTCTCGGTCAGCGGCTTGCCGGCGTTGGCGTAGAAGGAGATGTCCTCCACGTCCGCGTCGCCGAAGCGCGAGGTGATGCGGCCCAGCCGCGGGTCGATGTCGCTGCGCCGGGTGTTGGAGCGGTCGCGGTATTCGGCCGACAGCGTCAGGAAGCCGTCCGAACCCAGCGCCAGGCCCTGCCAGCCGGAGACGGTGACCGTCTCGCCGTCACGGATGTTGCCGTCGCGGCCGTAGAAGCCGTCGAAGCTGGTCATGTACTGGCCGTAGGTGACCGAGGCGCCGCCGCCGCTGGAGGCTTCGCGCAGGCGCAGGTTGATCACCCCGGCGATGGCGTCCGAACCGTATTGCGCCGAGGCGCCGTCGCGCAGCACTTCGATCCGGTCGATGGCGGTGGAGGGAATGGCGTTCAGGTCGACGGCGGCCGAGCCGCGGCCCACCGAGCCGTTGAGGTTGAGCAGCGCCGAGGTATGGCGGCGCGCGCCGTTCACCAGCACCAGGGTCTGGTCGGGCCCCTGGCCGCGCAGGGTGGCCGGGCGAACCGCGTCGGTGCCGTCGGTGTTGGACGGGCGCGGGAACGAGATGGACGGCACGCTGGTGGCCAGGGCCGTGGCGAGCTCGGTGGTGCCGCGTTGTTGCAGCGCCGCGCCGGTGACGACGTCGACCGGCGCCAGGGTTTCGAGGCGCGAGCGACCGGCGGTGCGGGTGCCGGTGACGACCAGTTCCTCCACGGCCGCGTCGTTGTTGGACGTCTGGGCGAGGGCTGGATCGGCGGCGAGCACGGCGGCGGAAGCTGCCGCAAGCAGAACAAGGCGATAGGTCATGGGATCCCCCAAAAGCTGTTCCCAGGCCCTACGGGAACTGATCAGCGATCAGATTGACTTAGGAGGGTTCGAGCCGAGCACCTATGACGGATTTGCAACAGCTTGAACGAAAACAGCGCGGGCCGAGGCCCGCGCTGTTCGATTACTCAAGCAGGAACTGGTTCGACTTCAGCCGTCAGGCTTCTTCCGGCAACACTTCCTGCGCCCCGGCCCCGCCTTCCAGCAGATCCTGGGCGGCCTCGTCGGCCGCAGCGCGCTCGTCCTCGAACTGCGAGGCGATGACGTTCTCGCCGCGCGCCTGGCGCTCGGCTTCGTCGGCGCTGCGGGCGACGTTGACCGTGACGGTCACAGTCACTTCGGCGTGCAGCCGCACCTTCACCTCATGCAGCCCCAGCGATTTGATCGGCTTGTCCATGTCGATCATGGAGCGGTCGACCTTGCCGCCTTCGGCGGTGATGGCGTCCGCCACGTCGCGGCCGGAAACCGAGCCGTAGAGGTGGCCAGAGTCGCCCGCCGAGCGGATCAGCACGTAGGACGCGCCGTCCAGCTTCTCGCCAGACTTGGCGGCCGCGTCGCGGGCCTTTTCGTTGCGGCTCTCGATCTCGGCGCGCTGGGCCTCGAAGACCTTCAGATTGGCCTCGGTCGCGCGCAGGGCCTTCTGCCGGGGCAGCAGGTAGTTGCGGGCGAAGCCGTCCTTCACCGTGACCACGTCGCCGATCGTGCCGCGCCCTTCGACGCGTTCGAGCAGAACTACTTTCATCGGTCCGCTCCTTATTTCACGACGTAGGGAAGGAGCGCCAGGAAGCGGGCGCGCTTAATCGCGCGGGCCAGCTCACGCTGCTTCTTGTTGGAGACGGCGGTGATCCGCGCCGGGACGATCTTGCCGCGCTCGGAAACGTAGCGCTGCAGGAGCTTGACGTCCTTGTAGTCGATCTTCGGGGCGTTGGCGCCGGAGAACGGGCACACCTTGCGGCGGCGGAAGAACGGGCGGCGGGCCGCGCCGGCGGCCGGAGCGGCCGCGGGGGCGGTGGTTTCAGCGGCGTCGGTCATGCTTCAGCTCCGTCCTGGAAGCCGCCACGCTCGGGGCGATCGCCACGTTCGGGACGGTCGTCGTCGCGGCGATCGCGGTCGCGCTCGCGGCGGGCGAGGATCGGCGAGAGCTCCAGATCGAGCTCCTCGACGCGCACGGTCATGTAGCGCAGCACGTCCTCGTTGATGGAGAGCTGGCGTTCCAGCTCCTTCACCGCCTCGCCCGGCGCGTTGAGCGCCAGCAGGGAGTAGTGACCCTTGCGGTTCTTCTTGATGCGGTAGGTGAGGTTGCGAAGACCCCAGTACTCGATCTTGGCGACCGAGCCGCCCTGCGCCTCGACGATTTCCTTGATGGTGTCGTTGAGGGCTTCGGCCTGCTGCGGCGAGATATCCTGCCGCGAGATGACCACGTGTTCGTAGAGAGCCATATGTCCTCTTCCGTTTGGCAGGCGGCGCGGCCGGCGGCGGAAGGTCCGCAGGGCGCGATGGATCTCGCAGCGTCGGCGCCGATGAGTTCGGCGCCAGTGAAGGCCACGGCGAGACCGCCTGTCCGTGAAGGGCGGGGCAGATACGCGAAAAGCGCCCTGAAGGCAAGCAAACCGCCGGCGGGGCGGGTCAGCTGTTCTGTATCAGCCGCACGAGGGTGCAGTCCGGGTCGACCAGATAGCCGATGCGAAGGCCCGAGGGTTCTTCTTGCGGTGGACGCAGCCGTGGCCAGCCTTGCCGCTTTTCGGGGACGCCGGCGGCAAGACAGGCGGCGTAGACGGCGTCGAGATCGTCCAGCCGCAGGCAGCAGCTGAACCAACTCGTCGCCGGGTCGAGGTCGGGATGTGGGAAGAACTCCAGCTTCAGATCCCCTCGCCGCAGGATCATCCAGCCATCGTCGCGCCAGCTCTCCTCGAACCCGAGCCGGGCATAGAACTGCGAGGTCGTCTCGAAATCCCGCGACGGCAGGTTGGGTGTGGCGTGGTCCACGTCGAGCCGGCCTCAGCGCTTCTTCGCCGCCTTCCACTGCTTCACGGCGGTGAGCGCGTGCGTCACGTGCTCGTCCGGCTTGAGGTTGGAATAGGCCATCAGCACCTTGCCGTCCGGCGCCACCACATAGGAGGTGCGGTCGGTCCAGCCGGGCTTCAGCGCCAGCTTGGCGTCGTAGCCCGAGGCGATCTTCAGCCCCGGGTCGGCGGCGACCTTGAACTTGCCCGAGCAGGTCTTGATGTCGTTGGAGAACTCGGCCAGCCGGTCGGTGTTGCCGGCGGTCACCCCGATCACCGTCGCGCCGTTGGCGGTGAACTGGTCCATCGCGTCGGCGAAGGCCTTGGCTTCCAGGTTGCAGCCGCCGGTGTAGGCCGCCGGGAAGAAGTAGACGACCACCGGCCCCTTCTTGCGCGCCTCGGCCAGCGAGAAGCTGGTCTGCTTGCCGGCCTGGAAGGCGGCGGTGGAGAAGTCCGGCGCCTTGGCGCCGACCGGCAGGGCGGCGAAAGCAGGCAGGGCGACGGCCAGAGCGGCCGTGGCGGCGGGCAGGGCGAGCAGGCGGTTCATCTTCGATCCTCCGTAGGCTTTAAAGGTAGCGCCATTCGGGCCGGGAGCTAAGCGATGATCGAAGCGGTGCTGTTCGACGTCGGTGGACCGCTCGACCTGGAAATAGCCCACGAGGCGCGGGTCGAGCGGCGAATGGTCGAGGTGCTGGGCGACCTGGGCTTGGCGGTGGACGCGGCGGCCTTGCAGGCGGCGTCCGACTGGGCCGTCGAGGTCTTCGCGCCGGACGCCTATGGCGCGATGCTTTGGCGACTGGCGGGACCTGAGAAGCGCGAGGCGGCGCTGGCGGCCTGGGGCGCCGCCTCCGGCCCGCCTCTTCCCATCGATCCGCGACCGGGGGTCGGCGAAGTGCTGAGCGAGTTGCGCGGCCGGGGCCTCAAGCTCGGTCTCGCCGCCAACCAGCCCTCGCGGACAGTTGAACGGCTGCACGCCTGCGGGCTCGGCGCGTTCTTCGACGGCAGCGAGACCACGGGCGACCACGGCTTGCGCAAACCCGACGTGCGCCTCTTCCTGCGCGCCTGCGAACGACTGGGCGTGGCGCCGGAGTGCTGCATCATGGTCGGCGACCGCATCGATTGCGACATCGCCCCGGCGCGGATGCTCGGCATGAAGACCGTCCGCCTGGTCCACGGCCGCCACGCGGCGCAGCGCCCGCGCTGGGCCGGCGAGGTTCCTGACGCGGAGGTCGCCGACGCCGCCGGGATCGGTCGGGCGATCGCGGCGATGCTCTAGATTCCTTCTCCCCTTGCGGGAGAAGGTGTCGCCGCAGGCGACGGATGAGGGCTCTCTCAGAACCCGCCGTCCGCGGCCGATCGACCCGCTTTCGCCACGTCGATGGTCTTCGACCCCTCATCCGGCCCTTCGGGGAAGGTCTTCTCCCGCAAGGAAAGAAGGGCCTCTAACTGTTCGGCTCCACCAGGATCTTCACATGCGCCTCCGGGTCGCCGAGGTCGCGGAAGGCTTGGGCCACGCCGTCCAGCGGCACCTTGCCGGTCACCAGCCGCGAGACGTCGATCACGCCCTCGGCGAGGTTGTGCAGGGTCTGGCCGAACTCCTCGGGCGTGTAGCCGAAGACGAAGGTCAGCTCGATCTCCTTGGTGATGGCGATGGAGGGCTCGATCTTGTCGCTCTCCATGCAGACACCGGCGACGACGATCTGGCTGCCGGCCGGCGAGGCCTCGATCAGCCCCTGCAGCACCCCCGGCGCGCCGACGCACTCGAACACCACCGGCCGCCCGAAGGACCCGCCCATCATCCGCGCCATCCGCTGGGCCGCGCCGGTCACCGGCACGCCGAAGCCTTCCCAGCGCTTATGCGGCGACTCCGTGGCCGGATCGACCACCACGTCGGCGCCCATCATCTCCGCGGCCGCCCGACGGCGCGGCGAGAAGTCGGCCGCGATCACCGGCCCGTGGCCGAGCGCTTTCAGCCCAGCGATCACCGAGAGGCCCACAGGGCCGCACCCCAGCACCAGGCAGACGCTATCCTTGTCCAGCCGCGCCTTGGCCACCGCGTGCGCGCCGACCGCGAAGGGCTCGGTCAGCGCCGCCTGGTCGGTCGGCAGGCCGTTCGGCACCTCCAGCAGCATGGCCTCGGTGAGCAGCATCTGTTCGGCGAACCCGCCCGGCAGGCGGTTGGAGAAGCCCAGCATCTCCACGCCCGTCGCCGTCAGGGTGGCCGGGATGCTCACCACCCGCGTCCCCGGCTTGAAGCGCCCGCCGCCGGGGCCGTGGTCCAGCACCTCGGCGCAGAACTCATGGCCGAACACCGTGTCGTCGCTGGGCACGAAGCCGTTGGTCATCCCGCCGTTGGCGCGCGCGGAGGTCTCGATCATGTGCTCCATGTGATGGAGCGCGTGCAGGTCCGAGCCGCAGATGCCGCAGGCCAGGGTCTTCACCAGCGTCTGGCCCGCCGCGGGCGTCAGCGCCTCGATCTCGTCGCAGACCAGCTGCTTGTCGCGCCGGATCACCGCCCGCATGGCGTCCTCCCAGATGCCTGGCCGCCTTGCCGCGACCCCTGCAATCTCCTAACCCTCCGCGCTCGATATCGACAGATGGACCTTACGGCATGGCGCTAGCTTTTCTTTTCCCCGGCCAGGGCAGCCAGGCCGTCAGCATGGGCGGCGAGTTCATCGAAGCCTTCGCCAGCGCCCGCGAGGTGTTCCAGGAAGTCGACGACGCCCTGGGCCAGAAGCTCTCCAAACTGATCGCCGAGGGGCCGATCGAAGACCTCACCCTCACCGAAAATGCGCAGCCCGCCCTGATGGCCGTCAGCGTGGCGGTGATGCGGGTGCTTGAGAAGGATTTCGGCGTCGGCGTCGAGAAGGCCGCCTTCGTCGCCGGCCATAGCCTCGGCGAATACTCCGCCCTGGCCTCGGCGAGCGCGATCACCGTGGCCGACACCGCGCTCCTGCTGAAGCTGCGCGGTCAGGCCATGCAGCGCGCCGTGCCGGTCGGCGAGGGGGGCATGGCCTCCCTGATCGGCCCGAAGAGCGACGTGGCCCTCGCCGAAGCCGCCGCCGCGGCGGGCGCCGAGGTCGGCGTCTGCGTGGTCGCCAACGACAACAACGCCGGCAATGTGGTGATCTCCGGCGCCAAGGCCGCCGTCGACCGCGCCATCGAGAAGGCCAAGGAACTGGGCGCCCGGGCCATCCCGCTGAACGTCTCGGCGCCCTTCCACTGCCCGCTGATGCAGCCCGCCGCCGACGAGATGGCCGCCGCCCTGGTCGAAGCCGCCATCTCCGCGCCCCGCGCCCCGGTGGTCGCCACCGTCACCGCCCGTCCGACCAACGATCCGGAAGCCATCCGCCGCCTGCTGGTCGAGCAGGTCACTGGCCGGGTCCGCTGGCGCGAGAGCATCCTCAAGCTGCGCGCGCTTGGCGCGACCTCGGCGGTCGAGCTGGGGGCGGGCAATGTGCTGGCCGGGCTCAACAAGCGCATCGACCGCGATTTTGCGACCACCAGCCTCGGCACGCCCGAAGCGGT